>JAEYVB010000406.1 GCA_023429345.1 Planctomycetota bacterium | reverse complement strand
GTCTTCGGCAAGGGCGTGAAGATCGAGGTGGGGGACATGCTCCCGAGCGCCCACTACGCCCAGCGGCTCAAGCGCGTGCCTCCGGTCTGGGATAAGGCCTTCGAGGTGAACGCCGGCGGCGATGACGCGGTGCGGGCGAGCTGCGTCGAGTTCGTCCTCGCGGGCCTCTACGCCAGCGATGCCATCTCGCGCCAGCAGCGGCACGGACGCATCACCTACGAGACGTGAGCCTCCTCTACGCTCCGGGCAGTAGCGCCGTCCGGCAGATAGCCGCGAGCCACAGGCGCCGCGGCTCGGGGAGCATGGACCCGAACCGGATCGTGCGGTCGCCGCAGTCGATCACCACCATCGGCTGCGATTCCTCGTTCTGCCGCCAGCGGGCCGACCCCAGCGAGACGTTCCTGACCGCCGCCGGGTCGAAGCGACGCCGCGGCCCGAACGGCCCAACGCCCGAGAAGACGACCGCGCTCCCGGTCCAGATGCGGATCTCCACCCGCCCCGCGATGCAGTGCAGCACGTTCAGGATCAGGAGCGCCCCGATCGCCATGAACGGCGTCAGGAAGACCCAGAGGAAGATGGTGAACGGGATCGGCATGTTCCCCGGTCCCATGCCCCGGGGCGATCCCGGGGGGCCGGGGAACCACGCCGGCAGCGAACCGCTCAGGTGTTTCAGCGTGCTGCCCAGCGCGATGAGCACGAAGACGGACACAATCCCGTTCCAGAACGCCGCGATGAAGAGCCCGCCGAGGAGGCCCCGGAGCGAGCGCCCGCTCGCGCGGATGACCGTCTCGGCACCATCGGCGCGGAAGGTGCAACCCGGCGGTGGCGAGGCGGGGTCCGCGGCCGCGATGGCCGGGTCGCGGGCTATCTCCCGAAGCCGGATCACCTCGCCGCACGCGCGGCAATACGCCACGCCCTCGGCGATGTTGATGTCTTTGGGGCCAATGGGGGCCTGGCAGGCTGGGCAGGCGGGCGGGGGCACGGGCTTGAGTCTAATGGAACAGCACGGAATCATGCTCGGCCCGACCGCGGCTGGCGAACAATATGGTGTGGCCAAGGACCCCAAGAACCCGCAGCGCACGCCCGGCGGCATCGTCCACACCTACCAGAAATACGACCCCAAGACCTTCCCCTCGCCCACCGCCCCGCCCCCGGACCTCGCCTCCGCGGCGTTCGAACACATGCTCCGCTACGGCAGCACGCGGCGGCTCACGCCGGAAGAGCTCGCCAACGCGGTGCGGCTGGATATCTCGCAGATCGCGGGGCTCGGGCCGAGCCTGGATGCGCTCATCGAGATGCTGGAGGAGCGCAAACGCAAGATCCTCGCGACGTACGAGACGCGGGCGGCGCTCGAGGAAGCCGGCCGCGCGTACCGCGAGCAGGCAGGGCGTACCCAGCCGCCGCCCGAGCTGAAAGAAGAACTGGACGCCGCGATCGCCGACGAGAACATCCCCGCGATCGAGCGGGCGTGGTTCAGGAGCGGCGACGATACCGGGCCGCTCGCCGCGTCGCTGGTCTCGCTCATCGGGCGCCTGGGCGAGAAGTACCAGGTGGAGGAGCTCGCCGCCGGGTACGAGTTCACCGGCCGCGAACCGATGACGGTGCAGCGGGCCCTGGAGGTCAAGGAGGAGCTGGAGGCGATCGACCGGCTCCTCGAGCAGCTCCGCGAGGCCATGAAGAACGCGCAGATCGCGATCATCGACATGGAGGAACTGTCGCGGTTCGCGTCGGAGGCCGACGTCCAGAAGCTGGAGGACCTCTCCCGGCAGGTGCAGGACTACCTGCGCGAGCAGGCCGAGCTGCAGGGGCTCGAGGAGGCGGCCGAGGGGTACCGGCTCACGCCCCAGGCGTACCGAACGTTCCAGGGCAGGCTGCTCCAGGAGATCTTCTCGAGCCTCGAGGCCTCGCGCTCCGGGCGGCACAGCGGCCCGATCGTGGGGGAGGGGGCGGTGGAGCTGCCGGGCACCAAGCCCTACGAGTTCGGCGATTCCGCGGCCAACATGGACATCCCGCAGAGCTTCATCAACGCGATGCTCCGGGACCGCAACGAGCGCGGCGGCCGGGTGCGGCTGACGCCCGACGACATCGAGATCCACCGCACCCGCAACAACCCCAAGGCGGCGACGGCCGTGCTCATGGACATGTCCGGCTCCATGCGCTACGACGGCCAGTACATGAACGTGAAGCGCATGGCCCTCGCTCTCGACGGCCTCATCAAGCGGGAATACCCCGGGGATTTCCTGAGCTTCATCGAGATGTACAGCTTCGCGCGGCCGCGGCACATCTCCGAGGTGCCGGGCCTGATGCCCAAGCCGGTGACCATCCACCAGCCGGTGGTGCGGCTGAAGGCCGATATGAGCCGCCCGGACATGGTGGAGGCGCTGGTGCCGCCGCACTTCACCAACATCCAGCACGCGCTGCGGATCGCCCGCCAGCACCTGGGCGCGCAGGACACGCCCAACAAACAGGTCATCCTGCTCACCGACGGCCTGCCGACGGCGCACTTCGAGGGGCCCGAGCTCTACCTCCTCTACCCCCCCGACCCGCGGACCGAAGAGGCGACCATGCGCGAAGCGCTGCTGTGCCGTCGCGAGGGGATCACGATCAACATCTTCCTGCTGCCGAGCTGGTGGCAGACGAGCGAGGATGTGTCGTTCGCGCACACCCTGGCGGAGCACACCGGCGGGCGCGTCTTCTTCACGGCGGGGAGCGATGTCGACCGCTATGTGCTGTGGGACTATGTCAGCAACCGGCGGAAGATCATCGGGTGAGGCTCAGAAGCCGCTCACCCCTCGTACCGCCCCACGATCAGCGTCACGTTGTGGCCGCCGAAGCCGAAGGTGTTGTTCATCGCGTAGCGGTTGCGGCGCTCGCGCGCGTGGTGGGGGACCAGGTCCAGGTCGAAGCCCTCGTCGGGGTTGTCGAGGTTGACCGTGGGGGCGACGATCCCCTCGCGTACCGCGTGCAGGCAGGCGATCGTCTCGATCGCGCCGCTGGCGCCCAGGGCGTGGCCGTGCATGCTCTTGGAGGAGCTCATCAGCAGCTTCCCGCCCCGGCTTTTCCGGGCGTGGTCGCCGAAGACGGTCATCACCGCCGCGACCTCGGCCTTGTCGCCCAGCGGCGTCGAGGTGCCGTGGGCGTTGACGTAGTCGATCTGGTCGGGATTCAGCCGCGCATCCATCAGCGCCATCCGCATCGCCCGCGAGGCCCCGCTCCCCTCGGGGTCGGGCGCTGTGATGTGCCCGGCGTCCGACGAGTTCCCGTAGCCGACGAGCTCCCCCAGGATGGTCGCGCCCCGCTTGCGGGCGTGCGCCTCCGTCTCGAGCACGAACATCGCCGCGCCCTCGGCGAGCACAAACCCGTCGCGGTCCTTGTCGAACGGGCGGCTGGCGTGCGTCGGGTCGTCGTTCCGCGTCGAGAGAGCCTTCATCGTCGAGAACGCAGCGACGCACAGGGGGCTCACCGCCGCCTCCGCGCCGCCCGCGATCATGACATCCGCCCAGCCCCGCTGGATGTAGTTCATCGCGTCGCCGATGGCGTGGCCGCTCGAAGCGCACGCCGTCGCGTGCGATGATCCCGGCCCCCGCAGCCCGAAGCGGATCGAGATGTTCCCCGTCACGGCGTTCACCATCAGCCGCGGCACCGTGAACGGGCTCAGCCGGTCCGGGGCCCGCTCCACCATCGTGAGCATCCCCTCCTCGATCGTCTGGATGCCCCCGATCCCCGAGCCCACCGACACCCCGCAGCGGTCGTGCTCCGCGCTCGCCATGTCCAGGCCCGAGTTGGCCACCGCCTCGACGGCCGCGGCCACGCCGAGCTGGGTAAACCGGTCCAGCCGCCGGGCCTCGCGGTGCTCTATGGTCCTGGTCGGGTCGAAGCCGTGGACCTGCCCGGCGATCCGGCACGTCCAGGTGTCCTTGTAGCGGGCGAAGACCTCGCCCTCGATCCGGGCGATACCGCTCCTGCCCTCGCGCATCGCGGCCCAGGTGGCGTCCGCATCCAACCCGAGGTTGGTGATCGCGCCGACACCCGTGATCACGACCCGCGGCATACCCACAATACGGTTCATGGCTTAATGGACCCCGGTGCGTTCCGCCGTCGCCGCTCTCTCCTGGCGGGGGTCACAGCATTGTTGCAGGGGCGAGCGAGTCCGGCGGGCCGGATCACTCGATCCCGTGGGCCTGCTTGATGAACTCGATGGCCTGCCCGACGGTCTTGATCTTCTCGGCCTGCTCGTCGGGAATGGAGGTCTCGAACTCGTCCTCGAACTCCATGACCAGCTCGACCTGGTCGAGGCTGTCGGCGTTGAGGTCCTCCACGAAGCTGGTGGCGCGGGTGATCTTGGCCTGATCGGCGCCAAGCTGCTCGGCCACGATCTTGATCACCTTGGACTCGATTTCCTGTTCGGTCACGTCAAATCTCCGTGGACTGCGGCGATCACGGCCGCCGGCCCTGATTGGGGGCCGCGATTGTAGCCCGAGCCGGTGGGTGCGCCAACCGGGGTGCAACCGGGGGTAGTCAATCAAGCCTAGGGCGGGTACCCGTCCCGAGCCCTACCGGGGGGCCGTGCCGCGGCCGCGAGGGAGCCGCCCCAGCGGCCGCCCCCCCCCGGCCGAGAACCTTTCGGGAGCCCCGCGGGTTACCGCCACCGCCGGTCCAGACGTTCTGGGCCCCCCATCTCGACCGGGTGAATCACTCTACAGAACACCCCGGCGTTGAACCGGCGTATCGAATTGACGATGAGGCGGGGGTAGAGCCCTCTGCCTCCCGCGACCCCTGTGTGTAGGGTCCGGGGACGGGGCGAGAGGACCCCGGACGGGGGGAGATGCAGATGGCCCAGATGCCCAGAGAGCCCGAAGCGTTCGCCGAGCAGGTGGCGTCGCAACTGAAGCGCATGCAGCCGACCTACAGCGTCGAGCTCACCGGCCCGCGCGAGCTGGTGATCAACGGCCGCCGGCTGGACCTCGAGAACCTCTACCGCATGGTCAGCCACGAGCCAGACCGCGGCGTCGAGATCGTCGAGCACTACCTGGACCAGCTCTTCGCCGGCGATGGCGCCCAGCTCGGCACCATGACGCTGGAGTTCGTGCGGCCGCGGATCATGCCGCGGATCCAGCCCGAGGGCATCTTCCAGCACCTCTCCCGGGAGATGGTCGCCCATGTGCCGTTCGTCAATGAGACCATCGTCGTCTTCGTGATTGACCTCCCGCAGATGACGGTGAGCATCACGACCGAGCAGATGATCCGCTGGGGTTTGGGCATCGAGGAGCTCGAGGAGATCGCCCGCTCGAACCTCGACCAGTATTCCCCCGAGCTCGAGATGCAGCTCGTCGAGAGCAAGGAGGGCGGCCGCGCCGCCATCCTCGCCCAGCAGGACGGCTACGACGCCGCGCGGCTCCTGCTCTCCAACCTCTTCCCGACCCTGGCGCCGAAGCTCGGCGGCAACTTCTACGTCGCCCTCCCGGCGCGGGATATGTTCCTGGCGATGAGCGCCGACCCCGAGCCCTTCGTGAAGCGCCTGCAGGACCGCGTCCTGCACGACTACAAGCGCCTGCCATACCCCATCAGCAGCGAGCTTTTCCTGGTGACGCGCGACGGCGTGGCGGGCACCAAGGCCGCGTGAGGCGGCCCGCATCCCCAGTGCCCAACACCGTTAGCGCGTTAGCGCTTCTCGCAGCCTGCGCACCAGGTCATCCCGCTCCCCGTCCGACATCGAACCCCGCAGCCGCTCCGCCGCCCACCCCCACACCGGCTTCCGCGGCTCCGGATCGTCCGCGTGCCGCGGGATGATGTGCCAGTGGATGTGCGGCGCCACGTTCCCCAGACACTCGTAGTTGATCCGCGGCGGCCCCCCACTGGCCCCGCTCGCCGGGAACACCGCCCGGACGGCCCCGGCCACCCGCGCGACATCCCCGAACAGCGACTGCTGCTCCATGATCGGCAGTTCGGCCAGGTGCTCGGCGTGGCCTTTCAGCACGAGCACGCACCACCCCGGGCAGCCCTGGTTCTCGGAGAGCACGACGAAGCCGCGGTCCAGCTCCGCCACGAACCAGGGGTCCCGCCCGGCGCGGAGCCCCGCGACCCGGGCGCACAACTCGCACGCGCTGCTCATGCCCCGATCATTGGCACCCCGCCGCGAACTGCTGCAGGAAGCAGGTAAAGTCGGCGACGTTCAGGACCGGGGCGACGGTGCTCCGGTCGCAGTTGGCGTAGGGGTTCCCGGCCGCGAACTGCTGCAGGAAGCAGGTGAAATCGGCCACGTTCAGCACGGGCGCGGTCTGGCTCATGTCACAGTTGGCGTAGCACGTCGTCTGGAACTGCCGCATCATCTCGTGGTCTTCGTGCTCGAGGATGTGGCAGTGGTACGGGAACTTCCCGAGGTAGTCCTCGAACCGGGCGATGACGCGGGTGATCTGCCCCGGCTGCGAGCGGACGGTGTCCTTCCATCCGGCCTCCTCCGGGGGAGGCGGCGTGCGCGAGCCGATCGGCACCACCTGCCCGCCCACCATCTCGAAGTTCTGCCGGTCGAGCACCTGGAACGCGACCAGGTGCATGTGCATCGGGTGCATCATGCTCGACGGGTTGATGAAGCTCCAGATCTCCGTTGTCCCCAGGCGCGGGAACTCCGAGATGTGGTCCCAGTGATGCCCGTTGATGAGCCACACCGTGCCGGTGCACGGGTCCGCCGTCCGCGCCAGGATGAACTCGCGTTCGAGCGACGCCTCCGACGCCGGGATCGCCGGCACCGGGCGGAGCGTCGAGGGCAGCGACGGCGGGCCTCCGGTGTCGCCGAGCACCACGAACTTCATCACGTTCGGCAGGGCCGGCCCCGGCGACGGCTCGCTGTTGCTCAGGACGATCTCCGTCCCCGCGGTGTAGGAGCGGAAGTCCATCACGACATCCAGCCGCTCGCCCGAGGCGATCGTCACCTGCGTGCGCTGGACGGGCGCCGGCAGCAGCCCGAGGTCCGTGCCGATCACGTGGAAGGGCGCGCCGTTCGAGAGCGAGAGCGTGTAGGTCCGCGACGTCGACCCGTTCAGCAGGCGGAAGCGGTACAGCGCCCGGCGGACATTGAGGTACGGCCACACCTTGCCGTTCACCAGCGCGAAATCGCCGTAGAAATCCGGCTCCCACGACGCGGGGTACCGGAAGGTGCCGTCGGGGTTGAAGCTGCGGTCCTGGATCGCCAGCCCGCGCTCGAACTCGCCGCTCGGCAGCCCGAGCCCCTCCTCGAAGCTGTCCGAAAGCAGGTAGAAGCCCGCGAGGCCCATGATCACATTGAGCCGCGTGATCCCCAGCGCGTGGTCGTGGTACCAGAGCGTCCCCGGCGGCTGCGCGTTCGGGTAGAAGTACGGCGCCGACTGCTGCCCCGGAAGGATGATCTCTTCCGGGTAGCCGTCGCTGTCGAAGGGCACGTGCCCGCCGTGCAGGTGCGTCACGATCCGCGCGCTCGCCCCCAGCGTGTTGGGCCCGTGCAGGCAGGTGTCCACCGGGAGGTAATGCTGCGACCGGAGCTGCCCCGTCGCGAGCTCGCGGAGATCGTTGATCCACGTCACGGTCACCGGCTGATCGCGCCGCGCCAGGATCGTCGGCCCGGGGTAGCTCGCCGGGCCCGCCTGCGTGCTGGAGAACCCCCACACCAGCGTCGGCGGAAGGTCCCGGTGCAGCTGCTGCTGGAACTCCCGCGCGTACATCATGTAGTCCGCGGCCTGCCCCGGCTGCCCGTTCACCGGCTGCGCAACAGCGGGGATCGGCAGGGGATCGACAAACGGCGCCAGCACGATGGGGCAGGACCCGGGCGTGCAGGCCGTCAGGTCGCCCTGGTACACGCCCGACCCCGCCGCGCACGCCGCCTGGGTGAGCACCTGGCACGTGCCGTTGCCAAAGCAGCAGGCCCCCGTCGCGACTGCGCAGGGGTTGGGCGTGCAGGATGAGTTCGTCCCCTGGTACACCCCTCCCTGGCTCGTGCACGCGCTCTGCGTCGCCACGATGCACGTCGTATCCGGAAGGCAGCACGCCCCGGTGTTCGCCGGGGGTGTGAAGGTCACCGCCAGCCGCGGCCGCTGAGAAGCGTTGGACTCCTCGCGCGAGACGAACCGACGTGCTGTCTTGCTCGACGTCTCCAGGCCCTTCAGCAGCCAGCCGTTGTTTGTGGCCGGGTTATTGACCCAGCCCTGCACATCCGCGACCAGCCCCGCCGACGACCATGCATAGTCGCCGTTACTGGTGCCCACGTTGATCGTCGCGGAGGCCGCCGCCGCGAAATCGCCGCCCGGCGTCGACCACAGCGTGCTGCTGTAGAACCGGTGCAGCCACGTCGCGTCGCCGCCCTGCGCCGGGGCCCCCTGCCCGCCGCCCGCCTGGGTCGAGTTGGAGCCCGCCTCTCCCCAGCTGGCGCTCGCGCGGTGCACGCTCACCGGGTCCGCGCTGTCGGCCCGCGTGCGATCCATACGCAGCGTCAGCGAGACGCCCGTAATGGTGGACCCCGCCGGTATCGACGAATAGTCATATGCGAGCAGCGCCCGGCGAAGGTAGTTGTCGCTCCGGTCCGTGCGGCCGACAAACAACGACTCCCCTGCGCCGCTGCTCAGGTTCCCCGTCGTGCTCTGGAAAAGCGTGTTGTCCTTCACCGGCGTCAGCGTGACCGTGTCCGCCAGAACCGTGTCGGTCATCCCGGCCAAAGCAAAGAACAGCAGCGCGGCCCCGCCGCGCTGCGCAAGCTTGGTGGCAGTGCGCATAGTTCATCTCCCGCGGATATACACCGCACCTTGAAGGTATGCCACGCCCCGCCGGGCCCACACCGGGAAGTCGCCCCTATCGCATGAAGCTCAGTTGGATGCGCCGATCGGCGCTGGGGTGGGCCCGCCGCTCTCCGGCTGGGGCCGGTCACCCGCGGCCGCGCCCTCCGGCCGCTCCGCCACCGCGGGCTCCTTCTGGGCCTCGCGCGGCTGCGATTCCATGCCCCCCGGCCGTTCGGATCCGCCCTCACCCGGGCCGCCGGGCCGCCCGCGCCCGCGCTGCCGACCCTCGCCGCCCGCCATCTGAGAGCCGCGCGGACGATCGGCCGCGACGACCTTCCCGTCTTTGTCCACGACCAAACCCGCGAGCGTGAGCTGGGCGGGGTCCCACGGCTCCCGGATGATCTCCGCCGGGCTGGGCTGCCGGATCAGGATGCGTTCCCCCGCATCAACGCCCGCGACGATCTGGGCGAACGTATCCGACCGCTGGCCCACCTTGACCGGCACGCGGTCGTAGCGGCCGTTCCGCGGCACGTACACGAACTTGATCGGATCCTCGGTGAAGATCCCCTGCACGGGGATCGCCAGCGCATCATCCACCCGCCCGAGCACAATGGTGGATTCGCACCGCATCGAGGGCTTCAGCGCGCCCGTCTGATCGGTGTCGAGGCTGATCCGGACGGTGTATTCGCGCCGGTTCGGATCGCGCCAGCCGCCGCCCTCGGCGAGGATGCCGATCGAAGCGACCTCCCCGCTGAAGACCCGCCCGCCCGCCGCATCGACCTTGATCGTCGCCGGCTGCCCCGGCCGCACGCGCCCGGCGAGGCTCTCGTGCACGCGCACCTGCGCGATCATCTCGGAGGTGTCCGGCAGGATGATCAGCGGCTCGTTGGGGTTCACGCGCCGGCCGACGATCAGCGGGCCCGAGCCGTTGAAAAAGTCCCGGTCCCCCGTGCTCGTCGCGTACACCACGAGCCCGTCCTGCGGCGCCCGCATGATGCACGCCTCGACCTGCCGGCGGAGCTTCTCCGCGTTCTCGCTGCGGATCTGGTACTGCCGGCGGCGGTTCACCAGGTCCGCCTCCTTGCTCGCCAGCTGGCTCTTGTTCTGCTCCTTCACGCGCTCGAGCTCGGCCGCGGCCTCCGCCACGTCCGACTCTTTCTGGGCGCGCTCGGTGGGCTCCTGGTACTTGATGTAGGTTTCTTCTTCGAGCAGCGCCCGCGCCCGCGCCGCCTTCGCCTCGCGCAGCGCGATCTCGTCCAGCTGCAGCTCGTTCTTGCTCAGGAAGCCCTCGGCGTGGATCTTCAGGCTCTGCGCGTACTTCTCTTCGAGCCGCGCCAGGTCCTTTTCCGTCTTGTCGAGGGCGAGCTCGATGTCCTTGAGTTTCTGCACCCGGTCGCCGTTCTCCCACTGCTGGAGCGCGAGCTTGGCCAGCGTGTGCTTCAGCTCCGCCTGCCGGTAGAGCGACTCGTTCTCGCTCATCTGGATCTTGTACGCGCTGTCGGCCGCGGTCTGCTCGGCGAGCGCCGACTCGACGCGCGATTCCTCCTCCAGGAGCTTGTCCTGCAGCGACTCGCCGTTCAGGACGAGCACCACATCCCCCTTCTTGACAAAGCTCCCCTCGGGCACCACCTCCAGGATGGTCGTCTCAGAATCGAGCTGGCTCCGGAGCTCGATCTGGCGCTTCGCTTGGAGCTCCCCCGTCGCCGTCGTCGTGATCTCAAACGAGGTCTTCGCGACCGTCACCAGGTCCGACGTCATGACATTCCGGGACTTGCCCCGGTCGGGGCCGCTCACGCCGTAATACGTGGCGCCCCCCGCGACGACCACCCCCGCCGCAAGGAGGAGCTTGAGCGTGATGCTGCCGGTACGCTGGCGGCTCGAGGGCCGGGAGCTTGTCATGCCTGGGCCTGCTCCGTGAGTTCGGGTTCTGTGACCAAAGATGCGGGCCGCCGAAGGATCCGGCGTATTCCTTATACACGCCGAACGGCCGCCGGTTGACGGTATTGCCGGTAAAGAGAAACCCCAGCCGGCCGCCATTCTACCCCTCCCCCTTCGCCCTCCCGCCCGGCTTCGGTAGGATCGCCGCCATGCCCCACCCCCAGTCCCCCGGCCGCTGGCTCCTGGTCGTCGCCGCCGCGGCCGAGGCCCGCGCCGTGCTCAAAGGCTTGGCCATAGACGAACACCTCGCCGACCGCGAGTGGGCGCTTCTGACCGGCCCCCACCGGCTGGATGTGGTGGTAAGCGGTATCGGAAAGGCCAACGCCGCGGCCGCCACCGCCCGAATCCTCAATCCAACGCGCCACGACGCGGTCATCAGCGTGGGTGTGGCCGGATCCCTCCCCGGTTCGCCCGCCCAACTCCTCGAGGTCGTCACCGGCACGAGTTCCGTCTACG
>JAEYVB010000373.1 GCA_023429345.1 Planctomycetota bacterium | reverse complement strand
CCCCACGCCCCCCGAGTCCGCCGAACTCGAGTTGCCCCCGGACTTCGTCGCCCCGGCCGTCGAACCGACGAAGCGCCCGTCGCCCCCGGAGGATGCCTCCCGGATCGAGAGCCTCGACCAGGAACTCGCCGGCCTCGCCGATGAGCTGATCTCGACCGAACTCGCCGCCGAGCCCGCGCCCGAGGAGGATGCCGAGACGCTCGCCGGCGCGGTGCAGGCCGCCGCCGCCCCGCCCGAAGCCGCGCCCGAGACCGCGCCCGAGCCCGTGCCGGAGCTGGCCCCGACGCCCGCGGCCATCCCCGAGCCCGAGCCCGCGCCGGAGCCGCGGCCACGACGCCGGCTCACGCTCGAGCCCGTGCTCCGCCCGCTGCTCGCCGCCTGCGCCGCCATCTCGGCCCCGCTCCGCGACAAGCCCCAGCACGTGCGCGACATCGTCGGCTGGAACGCGCTCTGGCTGGCCTTCCTCGGCGGGTGCGTCTGGATGTACGTCCTGTTCATCCGCTCCCCCGAACCACCTGTGCCCTCGCTCCTCCCGACCAAGGCCGCGGCCGTCCACGCTGGGGACAAGGCCCACGGCCCCGCGAAGAAGGACTCGCACGCCAAGGCCCCCAAGGCCGGGGCCAAGAAGGGCTCGCACGCCAAGGCCGAGCCGAAGTCCGGCGGCCATCACTAAGTCGCAGCCCCGCTCCCGCGCGGCTCACTCCTGGTGCTGCGTCGCCCCCACCGGCTCCGGGGCCGCCTTGGCCGCCGCCGGCTCGTCGATGCTCGCCCGCCAGTCCGCGTCGAGCTCGTCGAAGCTCAGTCCGAGGACCCTCCTGGTCGCGTCGTCCAGGCTCGCGCCGGTGGCCATCGCCCGCATCCAGTCGTTGCGCTTGGTGCGCCCGAAGGTCTTGGTGATGTATGCCAGCATGTGGTGGCCCTGGTTGTAGACGTGCCCCGAGTGGTTGGTCGCCTCGCCGCGGAAATCCGCCAGCCGGTGCCACTCGATGAGGTTGCCCGTGTCCTTCCAGCGGCGGACCATGCGGTCCACCTGGCGCCCGCTTCCGGTGTACTCGGCCGCGGCCAGCTCCGCGACGCCCTCGAGGATCCACCACGCCATGTCGTTGGCCCTGGGCCCGAGCTCGAAGCTGGCCACGTGGCCGTACTCGTGCGCAAGAAGCGTCTTCAGATACCCCGCGCTGCTCCCGGCCCGCGTGAGGAGCTTGATAGACTCGCCCGGCTCGTTCCATCCGCCCAGGCCGTCCTCGTAGCTCGGGTAGATCGAGTACTGCAGGTGCTTCATGGTGGGGTAGAGCTTCACCTCCTGCAGCCGCTCGGTAATCGGCTTGTGCTCAGAAAGTTCGAACCCCTCGTGCACGTGGCGGCGGATGTCGGGAAGGAGATCGATGACCTTCTCGGCGACCTCGTCCAGCCCCGACCCCATGTACAGGACGCGGACGTTGTCCCGCTCCTTCACCCGCCAGTCCTCGCCCGCGTAGAGCCACCCCGACCCGGAGCGCGCGAAGCGCGTGGGCAGCGAGACGAACCGCTCCTTCGCGCCGGGCATCTGCCAAGTCGTGCGCACCTTCGCCGCCGCCGAGCCGTCGGCGCGGAGCACGGGCTCACCCTCGAGCGCGATCTCGAAGCGTTCCGGGGCCGTGCGCAGCACATCGGCGAACCAGTTCTTCTGCTCCATCGCGAAGACCGGGTCGCCCGTGTCGTTGCCCGCGAGAAAGGCCTTCTCGTCGCGGGCCGCGACCGCCGCCTCGAGGGCCTTGAGCGCCGCCTCGACGCCGGCGCGCACCGCGGGATCCGCCGGCTCCCCCGCGGGGGCAGCCCCGACCGGCGCCGGCCTGACCGGCTTGACCTCGATCGTCGCGGGGTCGGGGACCCGCTCGGGCTCCGCCGGCCCGTCCAGCGTCGCCCGCCAGCGCTGGTCGAGCGTCGCGAAGTCGATCTCCATCACCGCCCGGCACGCCTCATCCAGGGACCGCCCGGCCGCCACCTCGCGGAGCCACCGGTTGCGGCCCTCCTTGCCCCAGGTCGTGTCGATGAACGAGAGCATGTGGTGGCCCTGCGTGTAGGCGAGGCCCTTGAGCGGCGGCTCGGTCGTGAGGTAGTCGGCCAGCTGCGCGAAGCTCGGGAGCTTCCCCTCCTTGTGCAGCCGGCGGATCTCCCGGTCGCCGTTGCGCCAGTGCTCGGGACGGAACGTCTGCGCCGCCAGCTCGGCCGCGCCCTCGGCGACCCACCAGGGGATGCCCACCGCGTTCTCCCCCAGCTCCCACGTCGCCACGTGGCCGTACTCGTGGGCGAAGGCGTACTTCCAGCCGTCCCCCGACGTGTAGTTGTGCATGAACTTGATCGACTCGCCCGGCTCGTTCCACCCGCCGAGGATGTGATCCGGCATGTTCAGGTAGACCGTGGCCTTCAGGTGGTCCATCGACTGGTAGAGCTGGATCACCTGCGGCTTGTCGTTCTGGATGCCGAAGAACTCATCGTCGTGCGCCTTGGCGATCGGGAACGCCTTCAGCACATCCTCGACCACCCCCTCCGACCCCGGCAGGTAGCGCACGATCAGGTTGGGCCCGCGCTTGTACTCCCACTTCTCGCCGCAGAACTGCCACCGGTCGCCGTACTTGCGGAAGGTCACCGTGGGGAAGCGAACCCACCGCTCCTCGCCCCCGGCGCCCCAGCTAGTCTTCGGCCCCGTCTCGATCCGCCACGCGACCATCAGGGGGAACTCGGCGACCGTGGTCTGGAACGTCGTCGGGCCGTCCCCGATCGTCAGCGTGAAGAGCGTCGGCTTCGCCTTCTCGAGCTGGTCGGCCCAGTGCTCCTGCTCCATCGCGAACCACGGGTCGCGGTGCGACACGTGCTCAAGGTAGGCATCCTTGTCGCCCGCCAGCACCGCCCTGCTCATCGCCCCCAGCACCGACTCCAACTCCGCCCGCGCCGCATCGTCGGCCCGCGCGGGCGTGAGGACCAGGAGGAGAGCGATCAGGCCGGTCAGGAACGCGTGGGGGTTCATGGATTCAAGTTTACAGGCCCCCGCGGCGGATGAAACGGCCCGGTGAGGGAATCTGCACACCGTCGTCAGCAGCCCCTCATCGGCCCCGGCTCTATTGGCTCGTAGAGAAGCCTTCCGGAGGGGATGATGAGCAGGATGCGTTGTTTCGCGGCCGCCGCGGCCATCGGGGCGGCGAGCGCCCCGGTCTGGGGGCAGGGTTTCCCCTTCGAGGACGACTTCGAGGCCTACCCACCCGGTATCTTCCCCTGTACAACGGTCGGATGCACCGGTGCCGGGGGCTGGGGCGTCTGGTACTACGACTACGGCAACGGCCCGCGTCCGGGCGACATCGCCGCCGGCAACGCCCACTCCGGGACCAACGCCGTCCGGCTCAGCCCGTTCACGGACCTGGTCCGCTCCGGCGACCTGCGCGACGGCCGCTGGGTCATCACCGCCTGGGTGTACTTCCCCGGGCACCTGACCGGGCCCCACGACTCCGGGTACTTCATCCTGCTCAACGAGTGCGGCACGCAGCCGCCCATCAGCTTCAGCCTGCTCCTGCTCTTCGAGGGCGCCAGCGGCCGCGTCAAGAACACGGCGGACCCCTCCGTCGGAGAGGTGGCCCTGGTGCGCGACCGCTGGGCCGAGGTGCGCGTCGACCTCGACCTCGACGCCGGTCTGCACAGCGTGTACTACGACGGGCAGCCCTTCTTCGTGGACCGGCCCTACGCGCCCTCGTCGACGCGGGCGCTCGAGTGCGTGGCCATGTACAGCGACGGGATCGAGGGGATGCTCTTCGACGACATCTCCGTCCGCGCCGACGGGTCCCCACCCCCGCCCCCCCCGCCCCCGCCGCCGCCGCCCACCCCGCCCGAGTGCTACGCGAACTGCGACGGCAGCACCGCCGCGCCGTACCTGAACATCCAGGACTTCCAATGCTTCATGGACCGGTTCAACGCCGGCGATACCTACGCCAATTGCGACGGCAGCACGCGCGAGCCCGTGCTCGATATCAGCGATTACGTCTGCTTCATGCGGCGCTACACGCAGGGCTGCCCGTGAACGGCGTTCCATCCCGGGCGCCGTGAACGCCGGCTCACCGTGCCATTGCTCTAAGGTCACCCGGTCCACATCGCCAGGAGTGCCATCGTGAAGCTCAGTGTGCTGGTCGCGTCCGCCGGGCTGTTCGCGGGGAGCGGCGCTGCCGCGCAGGTGATCGGGGGCAACCCGCTCATCTTCGCCGACGATTTCGAGTCGTACGCGCCCGGGCTCTTCCCCTGCGAGGGACCCGGGTGCATCGGCCCCGGCGGGTGGACGCTCTGGTGGTACGGCCACAGCGCCGGGCCCAACCCCGGCGAGATCGTCGAGGGCACGGCCTTCAGCGGCGCCCGCGCCGTGCGTGTCTCCGCGGGCAGCGACTTCCTGCGTTCCGGCCACCTGGCGCAGAGAGCGTGGCGAGTCCGGGCCCAGACCTGGTTCCCCGTCGACGCCACCGCGCCCACCGACCACGGCTACTTCATCCTCCTCAACGAGTGCAACGTGCGGCCGCCGATCACCTTCAGCGTGCTGGTGCTCTTCGAGGGCCCCAGCGGTTTCGTCAAACTGATCGGCACCGAGGCCGCCGTCCCCCTGGTGCGGGGCGAGTGGGCCCCGATCGAGCTCGAGATCGACCTGGACGAGAACACGATGTCCGTCTCATACGACGGCGCGCCCCTCGCGCGCTCGGCGCTGTACGCGGGCTCGGGCGCGGCCGCGATCCAGTGCGTGGCCATCTACAGCGACGGCGTCGAGGGGATGCTCTTCGACGATGTCGTCGTGGAACCGGCGGGTCCGGTCGCGCTCTGCTACGCCAACTGCGACGGCAGCACCGAGTCCCCGACCATCAACGTCGCGGACTTCACCTGCTTCCTGCAGCGGTTCTCCCAGGGGAACATCTACGCCAACTGCGACCACAGCACGGTGCAGCCCATCCTGAACGTCGCGGACTTCACCTGCTTCCTGGAGAGGTTCGCCGCGGGCTGCCCGTAGGATGGAACGATGCAGGGGCCGGCGGCAGCGCGGGGGCGGGTGTACACCATCGGGCACTCCACCCGCGCGCTGGAGGAGTTCGTTGGGCTGTTGACCGCCCACGGCGTCCGGGCGCTCGTCGATGTCCGGCACTACCCGGGCTCGCGCCGGCACCCGCAATTCGGCAAGGAGCCCCTGGAGGCCGGCCTCCGCGCCGCCGGCATCGCCTACACGCACCTGCCCGGACTCGGGGGCCGCCGCCGCGCCCGGCCGGATTCGAAGAACACCGCCTGGCGCAACGACGCCTTCCGCGGCTACGCCGACTACATGCAGACGCCCGAGTTCGAGGCGGGGCTGGCGCGGCTGGAGGAGATCGCCCGGGAGCGGCCGACGGCGATGATGTGCGCCGAGGCGGTCTGGTGGCGGTGTCACCGGGGGCTGATCTCGGACGCGATGAAGATCCGCGGCTGGGAGATCCTCCACATCGAGAGCATGGCAGCACCCAAGGAGCATCCGTGGACCGGCGCGGCGACCGTGGTGGACGGGGTTCTGAGCTACGAGGCTGCCGAGCGGGAGCCGGGGTTGTTCTCGTAACCGGCGCCATATCGGGGTGTGGCGTCACCCGATCTTCATCGCCCGCGCCATGGCCTTGCCCATGTCGGCGGGGGAGAGGGCGACTTCGACGCCGGCGGCCTGGAGGGCTTTGATTTTGGCCTCGGCGGTGTCTTCGGCGCCGCCGATGATGGCGCCGGCGTGGCCCATGCGGCGGCCGGGGGGGGCGGTGCGCCCGGCGATGAAGGCGGCGACGGGCTTTTTGACGTGCTGCCTGATGTAGTCGGCGGCCTCGATCTCGTCGGTTCCGCCGATCTCGCCGATCATGAGGATGCCGTGGGTTTCGGGGTCGGCCTCGAACATGCGGATGCAATCGATGTGGGAGAGGCCGCGGACGGGGTCGCCGCCGATGCCGACGCAGGTGGACTGGCCGAGGCCGAGGCTCGAGGTCTGCCAGACGGCCTCGTAGGTGAGGGTGCCGGAGCGGCTGACGATGCCGACGGCCTTGCCGAGCTTGCTCTGGCTGACGTGGGTGTGGATGTAGCCGGGCATGATGCCGATCTTGCAGCCGGAGTTGGTGTAGGGGTCCTGGCCGGACTCGCCGGAGCCGGTCTTGGGGCCGGGGGTGATGACGCCGGGGCAGTTAGGGCCGATGAGGGCGACGCGGGACCAATCGGTCCGGCCCTGCGGGCCGGGTGTTGGCTCGGAGAGCGGATCTGCCCCGGAGCCGTTGATCTCGTCGAGGACGGCGCGGACCTTGATCATGTCCTGGACAGGGACGCCCTCGGTGATGGCGCAGATGACCTTGATGCCGGCGGCTGCGGCCTCGAGGATGGCGTCTCCGGCGAGGCCGGGGGGGACGAAGATCATGGTGGCGGTGGCGCCGGTGGCCTTTACGGCCTGCTCGACGGTGTCGAAGATGGGGAGGCCGTTGGCGTCCTTGGTGCCGCCTTTGCCGGGGGTGACGCCGCCTGCCATCCGGGTGCCGTAGAGGAAGCAGCCGCGGGTGTGCTGGGCCCCGAAGGAGCCGGTGATTCCCTGGCAGATGACCTTGGTG
>JAEYVB010000349.1 GCA_023429345.1 Planctomycetota bacterium | reverse complement strand
GTACAAGATAGTGTAGACTAACAAAGCCGCGAGCGCGGTCGGCCGCGGCGGCAGAACCGGAGACCCTGCGTGTACAACGAGGCGTTCGGATGGCTCTGGATCGCGATGGGGTTCACGACCGGCGTGTGGCTGGGAACGGGGTTCCAGCGCGAGGAGTTCCTCGGCGGGTACGCCTCGTGGAGGCGTCGGATGGCCCGGCTGGGCCACATCGCGCTCTACGCGCTGGGTGTGCTCAACATCGTCTTCGTGCTGAGCCTGCCCCGGTTCGGTCTGGGCTATGCGTGGGCGCAGGCCGCGGCCTGGTGCCTCATGCTGGGCGCCTTCGCCATGCCCGCGTGCTGCTTCCTGTGCGCGTGGCGGAAGCCGTACGCGCGGTTCTTCCCGGTCCCGGTGCTGCTGCTGATGACGGGAGGGACGATCATGTGGGTCGGCATGTGGGCCGGGGTGCTCAGGGGAGTCGAGCCATGAAGCTTGGGCTGATCGCCATGTCCGGCGTGCGCGCGGACGATCCGGAGTTGACGCGCGCAGGGCTGACCATGCCCGGCATCATGGAGCGCGGGCAGGTCATCGCATCCCTGCCGAGCCTGTCCCTGCTCACCCTGGCGGCGCTCACGCCCGCCGATTTTTCCGTCGAGTACCGCGAGGTCCGCGACCTCGCCGCCGATGGCGACCTCCCGATGGACTACGACCTGGTGGCGATCTCCGGCCTGTCGGCCCAGATCCTCGACGCGTACGTGCTGGCGGACCGCTTCCGCGCCGCGGGCGTGCCGGTCGTGATGGGCGGGCTGCACGTCACGACGTGCCCGGAGGAAGCCCTCGAGCACGCATCCGCGGTCGTGGTGGGGGAGGGCGAGCCGGTCTGGCCCCGGGTTGTCGAAGACTTCCGCGCCGGCCGCCTGGGCGGCGTCTACCGCGCCGACCGCGAGTACGACCTCGCCGACGCGCCGATCCCCCGCTACGACCTGCTGGATATCGACAAGTACAACCGGATCCCCGTGCAGACCAGCCGCGGCTGCCCGCACCGCTGCGACTTCTGCGCCAGCTCCATCCTCCTGACCAGGCGGTACA
The DNA here is from genome assembly GCA_023429345.1 of Planctomycetota bacterium. Lineage (GTDB taxonomy): Bacteria > Planctomycetota > Phycisphaerae > Phycisphaerales > UBA1924 > JAEYVB01. The sequence continues at coordinate 4,685 of JAEYVB010000349.1, read as the reverse complement.
AGGTGAAGCCGGTGGAGAAGGTCGTCGCGGAGGTCCGCCGCATCAAGGAGCTCTGGAGACACCCCTTTATCGAGTTCGCCGACGACAACTCCTTCGCGATGCGCGGCCATTACAAGCAGCTGCTCCGGGCGCTCAAGCCCGAACGCATCCGCTGGTTCACCGAGACCGACATCTCCGTCGCCGAGGACGACGAACTGCTGGACCTGATGCGCGAGGCGGGCTGCCGCGAGATCCTTGTGGGGCTCGAGAGCCCATCCCCCGCCGGCCTCGACGGCGTCGAGATGCGGGCCAACTGGAAGCTGCGGCAGCTCCCCCGGTACGAGGAGGCGGTACGGAAGATCCAGTGCCGCGGCATCGCCGTGAACGGCTGCTTCGTCCTCGGCCTCGACGGCGACACCGAGGCGACGCTCGACGAGATCTACGCCTTTGTCGACCGCACCAACCTCTTCGACGTGCAGATCACCGTCATGACCCCCTTCCCGGGGACGCCGCTGTACGAGCGGCTCTTGAAGGATGGCCGCATCCTGCGCCCGGGGGCGTGGAACCGGTGCACGCTCTTCGACGTGAACTTCGCCCCGCGCAACTTCACGCCTGAGCGGCTCCAGGCGGCGCTGATGGAGCTCGCCCGGCGCCTCTACGACCCGGCCTTCACCCGCGCACGCCGCGAGCGGTTCATGGAGGATTGCCGGCGGCACCGCGTGCGCCCCCTGCTCAACGTGCACGGCCTCGGCGCGGAGTACGCGGACGCGGTCTAGCCCGGCCGCTCGAACTCCAGCGCGAGCCGCTGGCCCTCGCCCGCCAGGTCCGCCCAGACCACCCGCGCCGGACGCATCGCACCCGCCGGGAGCAGGCCCTTGGGCTCGATGGCGAGCCCGAGCTCCATCGGTTCCCCCGGCAGAAGCGGCCGCCCCACATCCAGGACGAGCAGCGCCCCCCCCAAGGACACATTGCGGGTGCGGCCGTGCAGGTACCGGCCGCTGGCCGCGTGCAGCAGCTTGCAGGGGGCCTCCAAGTCCCTCCGCTCCCAGCGTCGGCGGTCGCGGCGCTCGCGCAGCATGGAGGAGATATCGGTCGTACGGGCGGGCGGGCTCAGCCGAGCGCGGCGAATTGGCCGATAAAACCGGCGAATGGACGTCTCCGTCATCCTGGCCACCCACCGCCGGCACGAAAAACTCGCCCGCTGCATCGCCGGGCTCTCCCGCCAGACCCTCGCCCCCGACCGCTTCGAGGTGCTGGTGGGGGTGGACGGCGAGGATCCGGCCGCGGCCGCGGCGGCCGAGAGCGCCTGGACCTCGCCGGGGGTGCTGCGCGTGTCCCAGTGCCGGGCCCTGGGGCCCAACGCCGCGCGGAACCACGTCCTCGCCAAAGCCCGGGGGAGGTACGTCGTCTCCCTGAACGATGATGTCGTCCCCGACCCTCGCCTGCTGGAGATCCACCTCGCCGAGCAGCGCGCCGCCGAGGCGCGGGGGAAACCAGCGATCATCACCGGGCACGCTCCCTGGAAACGCCACGCCGACGACTCGCTCTTCGATCGCCTCGTCCGCGAGACCTCGATGCTCTTCTTCTACGACCGCATGCTCGCGCCGGGCGCTCCCCCGGACTACGACTGGGGCTTCCGCCACTGCTTTGGGCTCAACTTCTCGGCCCCCCTCGACGCCGTCCGCGCCGCGGGCCTCTTCACCGTGATGCCGGACACCTACGGCTACGACGAGCTCGAACTGGCCTTCCGCATGACGCGGCGCGGCATGCCCGTGCTCTTCCGCCCCGAGGCCGTGGCGGAGCACGACCACCGCTACTCGCCCCGGGAGGTGCTCGACCGCGAGTTCCGCCTGGGCGAGGCGGCGTGGAAGTACGCCAGCAAGTGCCCGGAGTTCGCCGCCGCGGTCTTCGGGCGCGACATCACGGCGGCCGCGGAGCTGGCGTACAGCCGGGAGTTCGTCGAGCGGGAACGGCCCGCCGCCGAGCGGCTGGAGCGGTCGTTTCTCGCGCTCGCGGAGATCCCTTCGGGAGCGGTCGGCGGGCCGCACGCGCCGGCGCTCATCAACCTGCTCTACGAGCAGCACCTGCTGCTGAAGCGCTGGATGTGGCGTCGGGGCCTGCTCAACGCATCCCGGTAAGCACGCTCAGCCGATCCGTTCGGTCACGTAGAGCATGCGGGAGAGCCGCTTCTCCCCGGCCAGGAGCGCCGCGATCCGCAGGAACTCCTGCTGCCCTTCGAACGTCCCGTCGCCCTCCAAGCGGCGGAGGTCGGTCGCGCACCGTTCCCGCGCCGACCGCCAGCGGTCCGCGATCGCCTTCACCGCCGCGGTCTCGTTTCGCACCTCAAGCAGGCCGAAGCCGCACGCTTCCAGCAGCCGCTGGTTCACCCCTTCGACGGTGAACAGGAACGTGCCCACGGAGGAGCGGGCCGCGATCTCCCGGGCGTCGACCGCGCCCGTGAGCACCACCGGGTCGGTGAAAAGCAGCCGCCCGCCCGGGCGGAGGACCCGCCGCCACTCGCGGAAGACCTCGGCCCGGTCCGCGAGGTGGTTGACCGCATCGATGCAGACCACCGCGTCGAACTCCCCCGGCGCGAACAGGAGCGGCCGCGAGCCGTCGGCCACCAGGAACCGCGCCCGCGGGGCAGCGCCCGCCGCGAGCGGGCGTGCGCCGGCCGCGGCGATCGCGGCCGGATGCAGATCCACGCCCACCACCCGCGCGCCCGTCCGCTCCGCGATCCGGCAGGCGATCCCGCCGGAGCCGCAGGCGACATCGAGGAACGTCGAATCGGCCGAGAGCCGCAGCAGCGGGAGCCACTCCGCCAAGTCCCGCGTCGTGAGCCAGCTCGCCTGTCCCAGGTCCTCGCCCCAGGTCTCGCGGCGGATCTCCGCGTACAGCCGCTCCGACAACCGGCCGTAGCTGGCATCGTACAGGGCGACGCGGCCGTCGTTCTCATTCCCGGGCGAAGGCATACCCGGAGTGTAACGGCGGTCGAACGCCCGGAACTCGCGGCGGGTGTTGGGGGCGCGGGGGGGAGGGGGGGCGTTCAGTCGTCGGCCGAGATGCTCCGCGGCCCTTCCTTGCCCGCCACACGCTCCATGTAGCCGTTCCCCTTGCGCTCGTACTTCGTAAAGCCGAGCTTCTCGAGGTTCTTGTTCGACATGCGGGCCTTGGAGGCCGAAAGGTTCAGCCCCAGGTTCGGCGCCACGATGGCGCGGCGGACGGGCTGCCCGGTCTCCGGGTGCTTCGTCAGCGCATCCGCCCGGATCGACTGCACCACTTCAAAGTGCTTGCCGGTCGGCTCGCCGTCCTTGTCCAGGATCTCGTAGACGTAGGTGGGCATGGTCGGGCTCCGCGGAGAGGGTAGAAAGTGAGAAGAACCGGAGAGGGGGCCCGGTCAGCCGAAGCTGCGGCCGGTCTCGAGGTCGGTCATGGCCCAGCCCAGCGCCTTGCAGGCCCGCATCAGCACGGGCATGGCGATCTCCTCATCGCTCATGTGGACGAGCAGCTGCGCAACCTCCTTCTGCGTCGTCGCCAGCGTCATCGTCATCCCGGGCCCCCACAGGATGAGCGCCCCCAGCCCCGGCGGGCCGCCGTCGGGCGCCGTGTTGTACGGGGCCAGTGCGGTCAGCACCTCCCGCTGCGAGCCCAGCGGCGGGACAACCCCGTCCGCCCCCGCATCCTTGCGGCTCCGGCTCAGGATGAGCTGACGTTTGCGTGCCATCGGGGGGAGGATACCGGATCACTTCTTCGGGGTCTTCTTCCCGGCCGCGGCCGCCTCTTCCTCCGCCTCCGCCGCTTCATCCTCCTCGTCGGCCTTCTCGATGAGGTCGGCGGCGAGGGAGAGCAGGCGCGAGAGCGGCACCGGCTTGAGCATGTAGCCGTCCACGCCGAGGCTCTCGGCGTACGCCTGGTGGCGCTTGCCCTCGTTGGCCGTCACCATGATCACCAGGGGCGAATCCTCCTTGCCCTTGATCTTCTCCAGGGCCAGGAAACCCGAGCGCCGCGGGAGCATCATGTCCAGCACCACCAGGTCCGGGGGGTCTTCCTGGCAGATGCGGACCGCCTCGTTCCCGTCGGTCGCGAGCTGCGTCGCCGCGCCCTCGGCCTGGAAGGCCGCATCCATGGATTCGAGGACATCGCGGTCGTCGTCGACAATCAGGATCTTGACATCGTCGAGCCTGCCCGTCATAGCCGTCTCCGATCGGGGCATCGCCCCGGGGTCCGGGCCCGCTGACCCGGTGGGTGTCGTCAAGGAAGTGGGGGAGTACGGGGAAAGTTTAGGTCCGCCGTTCCGGCGGCGTGGCTCCTCGGGGGCCCCCGAGCCCGTACGCCCCGCGTGAGATACCGGTTGCCGAATGCGGCATGGGCCGACCCGCCGCGGCGGTACACCTTTCCTGCCCGGTCCCCCGAGGGGGTATGCCGATGTGGAAGCCAGCGAAACCGCTCGCCGCCATCGCGTCCGCCCTTGCCGCCGCGTGGGACGACCAGTCGTGGTCCGATTTCGCGGGTCAGGCGTGGGGGTTCATGGGCGGACTCAACAGCGGGCGGGTGAAGGCCATGACCGTGCGGGGCAGGGAGCTGATCATCGCCGGGGCTTCAACGCGATCGGCGCGGTGCCCGCGACCAAGATCGCCGTGTGGAACGGGGCCAGCGCGGCCGCGTACACCCCTCCCCTACCATCCCGCATGCTCTGGCAGCCCGCC
>JAEYVB010000306.1 GCA_023429345.1 Planctomycetota bacterium | reverse complement strand
TCTCGTTGCGCGAACGCGAGGCCGCCGCCGACCGTGCCATCGAACTCCGCCGCGCACTCATAGCCGCCGCCCCGGACACCGACCCGGACCTCCCCGCACGGCTCTTTCTTCAGGCCGAGACGGTCCTCGCCCGGCTCGCGCGAGACGGCTCCGATACCGCCGCCCTCTTCGGGATCCCGACGCCCGCGCAGCGTGCCGCGGTGCGCCAGGCCGCGGAGGAGGCGGTCGGCGCCCTGGCCCGCGCCGCCCGCATCGTGCCGCCCGATCCGGTCGACGGCGTCGATATCCGCATCCCCTTCTTCCGCGCCCGCGCCGAGGTCCTCCTGGCCTCCCTCTCCAGCGGCGACGAGCGCACCCGCCGCGCACAGGCCGCCCTCGACGCACTCGGCAAGGTCGGCCTCGGCAACCCCGGACCCGAAGCGGCCCGGCGCGTGGTCGTGGGAGCAGCGCTCCTCTTCCGCGCCCCAGCGCCCCCCCGCGCCGATGCGGAGCTTGCGCTCGAAGAGTTCGCCTGGGCCGCCATGGGCGGCGACGATCCCACACGGCCGGACCCCTCCATCTCCGGCATCACCCGCGCCGAGGGCTGGCTCGGCCTCGTGGCCGCGGCCGGCGCGCTCGGCACCCTCGACACCGCCGCCGAACGCCTGCGGGAAGCGCTCGCCGCCCCGCCCTTCACGGGAGATCGTCCCGACCCCCTCCTGGCCGTGCTCGCCGCCGACAGCCTCTCGCGCGCGTTCTTCGAGCAGGGGCTCCGGGCCGGGAGCGCTGCCTACCTCGATCGCGCCGCCGCGGCGCAGAGCGCCCTCCTGGCCCGCACCGACCTGGGCTTCCGAGCCGATGTCCTCCGCCCCGCGGCGCTTGACAAGCTCGCCCAGCTCGCCGATACCGCCCCCGCGGGAACCGTTCTTCCCGCCCCGTTCGAGCTCGCGCGGGCGATCCGTTCGGCCCGCGATCCGGGCGGTCGCGAACGCGCGCTCGACGGCTTCCGCCGCATCGCCGACCGTCCCGATGCGGGCCCCGCCGCCGCCGATGCGCTCTGGGAACTCGCCGTCCTTCGAATGCAGCCCGGGGCTGCCGCCGAAGACCAGCACGAAGCCGTCGCCGCCCTCATCCGGCTCGCCCGAACCTACCGAGATCACCCCCGCGCCGCCGAGGCGATGAGCGCCGCCCTGTCCTACGCGCGCATCCTCCCCGGCGAGCGGGACGCCTACTTCGAGGCCCTCATCCTGGCCACCGACGAATACCCGGAGCTCCCGCAGATCGACGTCTGGCGCTACGAGCGCGGCCGCCTCGCCGCCGAGCAGCAGAGCGAGGCCGTGCTCCGCGCAGCGCTCGAGTCCATGCGCCGCATCACCACCGGCTCCGCTGATTCGGTCAGGCTCCACGAGCGGCTGCAATCCTCGCTCCTGGACTCCATGCGATCGCGGCTGCGCGACGCCCGCGCCAGGGCCGATGCCCCGTCCGTGAGGCGCATCGCCCGCGACGAACTCGAGCCCGAGGCCCGCCGCGCCGTCGACTGGGCCGCCGCTCACCGCTCGCCCCTGCTCCCGCGCTACCGCGCCGACCTCGCCGACGCCATGACCGACGCGGGGAGCGTCCACGCCGCGGGCCTGTACGCCCCCCTCCTCGGCAGCGCCAGCGAGGTCCCCGGCGGCGCCCCGCGCCTCACGCTCGGCCACGCCCGCGCCCTGCTCAACGCCGGCGACAGCGCCCGCGCCTTCCCCCTCCTCCGCGACGCCGCGGCCGCGCTGGATGCGCCGGGCAGCCCCTCGCGTCCCGACGATTTCTGGCACGCCTGGACCCTGATGCTCGAGATCCTCGCGCAGGAAGCGACAGGTAATCCCGGAAAGGCCGGGTCCGCCCGCGCCCACATCCGCAGGCTCGAATCCATCGACCCGCTCCTGGGGGGCGCCCCGTGGGCCACGCGTATCGCCGCCGTGCGCGACCGCGTGAAATGACGCCGCGCCCGCGCCCGGGGCGGGTACACTCGCCCGCGTGCGCGACCACCTCCCCGACGATTCCTGGCTCACCTCCCTCGGCGGCCGCTTCCTCGTGTTTGAGGGGCCCGACGGCTCCGGGAAGACGACGCAGTTCCGGCGCCTGATCAGCGCCTGCCAGCGCGCCTCGGTGCCGGTGTGCGAGGTCCGCGAGCCCGGCGGCACGCTCGTCGGCGGGGATATTCGCAAGATCCTCCTCGATCCCGCCCACACAGCCATGAGCCTCCGCTGCGAGATGCTCCTCTACATGGCCAGCCGCGCCCAGCTCACCGAGCAGGTCATCCGCCCCGCCCTGGGCCGGCGCGAGGCCGTCATCGCCGACCGCTTCTTCCCCTCCACCCTCGCCTACCAGGGCGCCGCCGGCGGCCTGCCCGAGGACGAGATCATGGCCGTCGCGAAGGTGGCGCTCCACGGCCTCGAGCCCGACCTCATCCTCGTGTTCGATGTCGACGAGGCCACCGCCGCCGGCCGCCTCAACCCCCTGCTTGACCGCATGGAGTCCAAGGGCCGCGAGTTCCACCGGAAGGTCCGCCAGGGCTACCTCGACCAGGGCGCCCGGAACCCCCGGCTCTACCGCGTGCTCGATGCAAGCCTCCCCGAGGAGCAGGTCTGGACCAGCGTGGTGGCCGTCCTCAAGCAGCGATTCACCGGCAGATAAGCGGCGTCCTCACACCACGTGCACCCGCCGCACCCGCGCATCCAGCGCCTCGACCTGGCCCCGGAAGTCCGTGTCGGCCTCGCAGCGGTGTTTCACCGCGTCCAGCGCGTGCATCACCGTCGTGTGGTCGCGACCGCCGAAGTGGCCGCCGATCTCCTCCAGCGAGTGCCGCGTGTGCTGCCGCGCCAGGTACATGCACACCTGTCGCGGGATCGTCACGCTGCGGTGCCGCCGTTTCGACTGAAGGTCCGTCAGCCGCACGCCGAAGTAGTCCGTCACCGCCGCGATCACGTCCTGGATCGTGGTCTCCGCCGCCATCCGCCGCGCATCGCCCACCGCCTGCCGCGCCATCGCCAGCGTCGGGGGCTTCCCCTCGACCATCGATTGGAGCTGCAGCTTGGTGATCGCCCCCTCCAGCTCCCGGATGTTGGTGTCGATGCACGCGGCGACGTGCGCCGTCACATCCTCCGGCAGCATCAGCCCGCGGAGCAGCGCCTTCTGCCGCACGATCGCCACCCGCGTCTCGAAGACCGGCGGCTCCACCTCCGCCACCATCCCCTGCTTGAAGCGGCTCACCAGCCGCTCTTCAAGGTCCGGGATCTCCCCGGGAGGTGCGTCCGAGCTCAGGATGATCTGCTTGCCGTTCTGGTACAGGCTGTTGAACGTGTGGAAGAACTCTTCCTGCGAGTTGGACCGCTTGGTCAGGAAGTGGATGTCGTCGATCACCAGCACGTCCACCCCGCGGAACGCCTGCCGGAACTCCGCCATCCGCCCCTGCTGCATGCACTCGGTCCACTGCGTCATGAACCCTTCGCACGACAGGTAGTACAGGTCCGTCCCCGGGTTCTGTCGCATGATCTGCAGGCACACCGCCTGTAGCAGGTGGCTCTTGCCCAGCCCCACGCCCCCGTGGATGAACAGCGGGTTGAAGTCGCGCCCCGGCCCGTTCGCCACGCCCACCGCCGCGGCGTGCGCCAGCCGGTTCGACGGCCCGATCACGAAGTTCTCGAACGTATTGTCCGGGTTGAAGACCAGCGCATCCCGCCGCCCCGAGGACGGCTTCGGCTCGATCACCGGACGCGGCATCATCGGCGCCGCCGCGGCGGCCCTCGTGTCGCCGCGGGGCGGGGCCCCCTCCACCACATCCTCCGGCCCGAGGAACCGCGCCGAGAGCAGGTGCCCCGTGACCGCCCGGACGGCGTCGTTGAACTGGTCCAGGCATTGCCGCGTGAGATAGTCGCGGTGCACCGCGCTCGAGGCGCGGAAGCGGATCACGCCGCCCGCCATCCCCAGCGGCTCGAGTTCCTCGAACCACTGCCGGCAGATCGCCGGGTGGTGCGCCCGCAGGTGCGACAGAACATCAGCCAGAACCCGGATATCGGGATCGGTCATGGGGGCCTTCGCCTCGTTGAAAACACATCCACTCTCGTCCGGCCGATCGCCCCAGGCGACTCTCCCCGACCGGGCCTTCCACCGCGGCTGAGTCACCGCGGCAGGTCGGCAAAACTAAACCGCAACCCCCGCCTTGTCAACCCTTCGAAATCCCTGATCTCCGGCCGACTTGCACCCGCTTGTGCACAGGCTATCCAGAGGCACAACCTCTTGTGGGGCCGCTCCAAATGAGTCCATCACAATCGCAGAACAAGAAACAGACCCCATACCGCGTGCACCGCAAAGGTACCCAAGAAAATGCCCAGGGCCGCCCGCCACTGCGTGCCCACGCCCAGCCGGGCCCACCGCCGCCGCGCCCGCACCATCAGCAGCACGCCCATGGCGGCCAGCACCGAGAGCAGAACGAACGAACCGATGAGCGTCAGCACGATGAAGCGTTCGGCCGGCGAGGCTGGGGGCTCCATGATGCACGCTGCGATCAGGAGGGTCGTCACCACGCCGTCGAACCCCAGGGCCAGGGCCGGGCCCAGCACCCCGGCGAACCACGCCCCGAGTTTCAGGTTGTCCGAGCCCACGTGCAACCGCAGCCGGCCGCCGCACTCCGGGCAGTGGACCGCCGCCAGGTCCCGCAGGTTGTACGAGCAGATCGGGCAGGCCACATCCCGCGACCGCAGCCAGGCAAGCAGTTGTACATCGCTCTCGTCCATGGCTCCCCGGCCACGTACGTGCGCACCCGTCCCGGGTTCGAACCGCCGGGCATCGCTACCGCCCGCGCCCCCGCAGCCGCTCCACCATCCGGTCCGACACCAGGATGATGTCGCACCAGTCAAACTGAAGCCACGGCTTGTAGATGGTCTCGTAGAACCCGAAGAAATGGTACCCGAACCCCCGCAGGTAACCCACCAGCTCCAGAAAGTCCGTGCACCCCGGGGCGTTGGGCTCGAACCGGACCTCGGAGAGAATCGCGTCCACCTCCTGCGCCCGCAGCATCCCCTCCAGGCCCTGCAGCACGCGCAGCTCGTAACCTTCAACGTCCATCTTCAGAACGTCGATGTGCGCGATCCCCCGTTCGCGGCAGAAATCGCCGATCGTCACCACCGGCACCCGCACCGACGGCGCGCCCTCCCGGGGCTTCACCAGCGAGTTGGATTGTTCCCAGCCCTCCACGAGGTAAAGGTCCAGCATCCCCGGCGCTGCGCCTGCGGCCGCGTTGATCGCCTCGACCCGGTCCAGCCCCCTCAGGTTCGACGTGAGCACCTCGTAGGTCTGCGGCGTGGGCTCGAAGGCGTACACCGTGGCCGCGGGGAAGGCCGCCCGGAACTCCCGGGTCAGCAGCCCGTGGTGGGCCCCGCAGTCGATCACCACCCGAACCACCCCCCCCGCCGGCACCCCGCCGCGCCCCGTAAGCCCGCC
>JAEYVB010000298.1 GCA_023429345.1 Planctomycetota bacterium | reverse complement strand
TCGGGGGCACGGGGGACCTTGGCGGGGTGGCCGTGCTGGGCGAGTGGGTGCTCTTTACCCGCAAGTACAGCGGGAGCAGCACGGGGCCGTCGGGGCTCTTCTCGTTCACGGTGCAGCCCGACGGCAGTTTCACGCCCAACGGCGGGGTGGTGGGTTCGCAGGGGAGCCTGCCGCAGTACATCGCGGCGTGGGACCCTGCCGGCGCGACCTGCTACGCGAACTGCGACGGCAGTACGGCGGCGCCGGTCCTGAACGTCGCGGACTTTACGTGCTTTCTGCAGCGGTTCGCGGCGGGGGAGAGCTACGCGAACTGCGACGGAAGCACCGAACCTCCGCTGCTGAACGTTGCGGACTTCACGTGCTTCCTGCAGCGGTTTGCGGCGGGGTGCCCGTGAGGAGCGCCTGACGGCCATGCGGTTTGCAGGCTGAAAGGGCCTGCGGAGCAGGCCCCTTGAGGCGGGCTGTACACTGCAGTACGAAGAAGAGGAAGACACGGGCAGGATGCCCGCGCTACGAAAAAAGCAGAAGGCCGCGAATGGGTCGCGGCCTTTGCTGGTATGGAAGAGGTTTCGGGGGTGAGGGTCAATCGAGGGTACGGAGGCCCAGGCCGGCCTCGGCGAGCCGCTCCTTGACCTCGGCGAGGCTGGTGGCACCGAAGTTCTTGACGCCCATGAGCTCTGCCTCTGTGCGGCTGGCGAGGTCGCCCAGCGACTGGATGTTCAGGAGCTGGAGCGCCTTGCGGGCACGGACCGAGAGCTGCAGGTCGGTGACGGGCTTGTTGAGCGCCGCCTCCTTGCCGCTGCCCTTGAGGTGGTCGGCGACCTGGCGGCGGGCGGAGCGGTGGGACTCTTCGAGGCCCTGACCGAGGCGCACGCCCTTGCTGGCGAGCATCTTCTTGATCTCGGCCAGGCTGCTGTCGCCGAAGTTTTTGTAGCTCATCAGCTCGGCCTCGGTGATCCGGAGGAGGTCGCCGAGGGTGCGGATGTTCATCTTCTTCAGGGCGGTGCGGGCGCGGACGGAGAGGTCGAAGTCCGTGACCGGGGTGTCCATGAGCTGGCGGCGCTTCATGATGTCGCGCTCGCCCTCATCCTCCACGGACATCTCGCGGCTGGCCTGGACATCCTTCATGTACAGGCGGGCGCGGGGATGATTCGGGTTGGTCTCGAGGATCTGGCGGAGGCACCGCTCGGCGCGGGCATACTCGCCCCGGTCCTCGTAGAGCACCGCGAGGTTCAGCAGGGCGTTCACGGGGGCGGGCGTCTGGTCGCAGACCTGCTCGTAGAGGGCGATGGCCTCGTCCTCTTCCCCCACGAGGTCGAGCCGGTAGGCCAGGGCGAACATCGCGTCGTAGGCGGTCGGATCGGCGGCTACTGCCCGGCGGTACTCGGCCACCATTTTCTCGTGATCGCCGGTTTTCTCGGCGGCCCGGGCGGCCTCGATGTGCCTCGCCGCGGCCTTCGAGTCGCGCTGGGCCTCCTCGGCGCCGATCACCATGTCCATCGGGTTCTGAGCCATCGATCCTCCGGTTGTCTCTGTACAGGGGGGCGGAAGTATAGGTCGGGACCCTCAGGTCCGGTCCGGGGCGGGGACGGGCACTGCGGGCTTGCGATCCGGGTCGGTCATCGGGGCGGGGCGGGCGATCTCGGCCTGGGGGCCGATGCCGTCGACCACGCCCTCGAACTGGCCGCGGGCGGATTCCTGGGCGGAGTGGATGAGCCGGATGCTCCGCCACCGACCCCCCGCGAAGCGGCCCAGGAAGAACAGGCTGAGGGCGATGATGTAGGCGGCCGCGGCGATCCAGGGACCGAGCGACCCGAGGCCGGGGGCCTGGCGGACGAGCAGCTCGCCCCCGCCGACGATCAGGGCCCATGAGAGCACGACGGTGACGACGCCGGGCACGATGGTGTCTCCGGCCCCGCGGAGAGAACCGCCGAGCACCATCGCGATCGCGTCGAAGAGCTGGAAGGTGGCGGTGGCGACGAGGAAGACCGAGCCGATACGGATGACCTCGGCGGCGATGGCGGGGTCGGCGCCATCCTCGAGGAACAGGCCGATCATGGGCCGGCGGAAGAGCAGGAAGGCAAGGCCGCAGAGGCCCATGTAGACCATCGAGACGCGCAGGCCGAGCCAGGCGCGGCGGGCGGCGAGGTCCGGGCGGCCCATGCCCATGTACTTGCCGACGACGGCGGTGCAGGCGACGGAGATGCCGACCGTGGGCATGAAGGACAGGGACATGTACTGGTGGGCGATCCACCCGGCGGTGGCGTGGTGCGGACCGAACTGGCTGACCAGGTGCACCATGAAGTAGGCCCAGCAGATCATCTCGTTGCCGAACATCAGACCGCCGGGCCAGCCGATGCGGACGAGGTCCTTGACGTGCTGCCACGACGGCCGCCACGCGGCGCGGGTGGCGTAGAGCCGGTTGAACTTCGGGCCCAGGAAGAGCGCCATGGGGATGGCGAGCTCCAGGCCGGTCGAGATGACGGTGCCCACGGCCGAGCCGGCGATGCCCATCTTCGGGAAGCCCCAGACGCCGAAGATCAGGGCGTAGCTGAGCCCGACGTTGAGGATGTTGGCGGCGACGCCGGCGATCATGATGATGCCGGCCTTGTGCATGCCGTAGAAGAACTGGGCGATGGCCCTGGTCGCCATCGTGATGAACGCGCCGAAGACGAGGATCTGTCCGTAAGCGCTCGCCAGGCCGACCTGCTGCGGGTCCATGTGGGCGATGCGGAAGAGCGTGGGGAGCAGGAAGCCGTAGGGGACGAGGATGAGCAGCCAGAACGCGAGGCCCATCCACATGCCGTTCCACGCGTACGCCGGCCCGCGCTCGGGGCGGCCGGCGCCCATGTTCTGGGAGACGTAGGTGTTGATGACGGTGAGCACGCCGTGGGCCAGGGCGATGGGGACGAAGGCGGCGAGGCCGCCGTTGCCCTGGGCGCCGACGTAGACCGGCTCGGGGCCGATCCGCGACACCAGCAGCTTGTCAACGAACTGCATGATGGTGTAGCTGGTCATGGTCGCAACCGTGGGCGCGGCGACGATCAGCAGCTCCATCAGGGGCGTGCGGGCGGGCGCTGCGGGGGTCTGCGGGGCGATCGGCCCGCCGCACTCGGGGCAGACCGGCCCCGCGGCCCCGGAGAGGTCGTAGTCGCAGGAAGGGCACGGGCGCGGCCGCGGGCCCGCCTTTGGTTGGGCGTTCAAATCCGACATGGTTGTGGGCGAATCTCCCCTCCGCTGGTGGCGATCGTATGCCGCGGGCGGCGGCGCGGCGGGCCCATTGCGGCGGGTGCGGGGCTTTGATTCGAACCGTGTACGCGGCGCGGCGAGTGTCGCGGTAGGGATGGCGGGCGATCCGAGGCCGTCGTAGAGCGCCGATGCCGCCGCGGCGAGAGGGAGAACATGTCGAAGGTGACCACACAGCACTGGAACGGGGCGGCCGCGGGGGTATTCCGCGAATCGAGGATGGCCGGTCCGCCCATCGAGGAACCCGCGACGCCGGAACGGGGTGAGCAGGCTTCCTCGGCGGCGGTCGGGCGCGCGGGAATGATGTCGCGGATGGGGCGCTTCGCGGTCGTCGTGTACGGGCTGGCGGCGTACGCGACTTTTTTGGCGGCGTTCACCTACGCGATCGGGTTTGTGGGGAACTGGGTGGTGCCCAAGGGGATCGATGACGGATCGCCGGGAGCGCTGGTCCCGTCGCTGCTGATCAACGGGATTCTGCTCTGCGCGTTCGTGGTGCAGCACACGGTCATGGCCCGGCCTGCGTTCAAGCGTTGGTGGGTCCGCATCGTGCCGGCGGCGATCGAGCGGAGCACGTTTGTGCTGCTGGCGAGCGTTATTCTGCTGGTGACGTTCTGGCAGTGGCGGCCGCTGCCGGGCGTTGTGTGGACGGTGGAGAGCACCGCCGGTCGGTACGCGCTCGTCGGGCTCTCGCTCCTGGGCTGGGGGACGGTGCTGCTTTCCTCGTTCATGGTGAGCCACTTCGATCTCTTCGGGCTGCGGCAGGTGTGGTTTGCGCTGCGGGCGAGGGCGTACCGGCCGGTCGGCTTCCGCCTGCGGGGCCTCTACCGGCTGGTGCGTCACCCGCTGATGGTCGGGTTCCTGATCGCTTTCTGGGCGACGCCGGACATGAGCGTGGGGCACCTGTTCTTCGCGGTGATGACGACGGCGTACATCTTCTTCGGGACACACGTGGAGGAGCGTGACCTCATCACCGAGCACGGCGAGAGCTACCTGGGCTATCGCCGGAAGGTCCGGGGGTTCGTGCCGATCCCGAAGCGGGCCTGAGCTTTCCTATTGCCCTCAGCTGCCCCCGTCGGCGGTGGAATCCGCCGGCGGGGCTGTTTTTTGTCACCGGGGGAGCGAGCCGATCCACCTGGCCCAGATGGAGAGGACCAGGAGCATGTAGAGCCGCTGCGAGTGATCGCGGCGCTTTGACATGTGCTCGTCGAGCATCTGGCGGACGAACTTCATGTTCAGCTCGATGCCGAGGGAGGGCGGGCCCCAGGGCTCGGCGGAGTTCAGGTGGTCCATCAGGAGCTGCTTCATGCCGCCGTAGTCGCTGCGGAACCACTCGCCGATGGGGATGGCGAAGCCCTGCTTGGGGCGGTCGACGATCTCGGCGGGGAGGTACTTGCGGGCGACCTGGCGGAGGAGGCCTTTGCGCTGGCCGCGGGGCATGAGGGCTCGGATCGTTGAAGTAAGTGCAAGATCCACAACATCTCGCGACAGGTAGGGTGCACGCACTTCGATGGGAACCGCCATGGAGGCAGTGTCCGTCTTTCGAAGAATGTCGTCTGGGAGGTAGCATGCCAGGTCCGACCCGATCGCCTGCGCCGTTGCCGAACGGAACAAAAGCTCGAGCGGGGGCGCCACCGACATGCGGATGGCCCGGGGGCCCAGATTGAACGCCTGGAACCAGAGCGGCTGCTTCACGCCCCCGACGATAAGCCGCCGGAGATACGGCTCCGGAAAGATCGCCAGGACGTCCTCGTACCCAAGGAAACCGGCCGCGGCAAGAAAGCGGGCTCGCCGGCTGACCTCGCTCTTTGGATCGCCGTCCGGGTACCGAAGCGCCCCGGTGTAGCGGGCAACCAACCTGGCGGGTCCAAGGATACCCATCAGGCGAGCGGCCTGGTACCGTTCGTAACCCCCAAAGAGTTCGTCTGCACCATCGCCGGAAAGCGCCACCTTCACGTGTTTCACTGCCGTCTTGCAGAGCCAATAGGTAGGCAAAAGAGACGAGTCCCCGAACGGCAGACCCAGCATCCTGATCAGGTGCTGAAGATCCTCTGCGGGCGACGGA
>JAEYVB010000153.1 GCA_023429345.1 Planctomycetota bacterium | reverse complement strand
CCTGAACCGCCATGCAGTCGTGCATCCAAAACCCGGCGAAGTCGCCGTATCCGCCAAGCCCGAACTGGTGAGCTTCGCTATCCGCTAGTCGGCCCGCGTTGAAACTGATGACATGCCGAAATGATTGATTTCGCATCCGCCAAGGACCGTCCCCGAGGCTTGCCTCAATAGGTCCGGTCGCGCTTCCGGGAGTACTGGCGAGCACGATCAGGTAGAAATCGGGATCCGTGTCGGGAGTCAAACTTGTGACCTCGTAGTACCCTCGCGGCAGTCCCGCTCGGACGCGCAAGTACCATGTGTCATCGCTGTTCTGAAACATGAACAGAAGCTCACCGTTAATCGAGCTGGCAGGCACTCGCAGTGTGGCGGTGCCCGAACTCCATTGCGACATTGCGACCGAAATGCTGCCTTCCTGATTGACGCCACCCACCGGACCGTTGCCGCCGAAGTCCTGGATGCACCGCGACAGAGAGCAGTACTGGTGTTCCGCGCGGCTGCGGTGCATGTCGGACAGCATGTTGTACACATAGACACAGTCGCGGATCCGGCTCCGGCACCCGAGCCACCGCATGGAAACGTTGGGCGGGTTATGCTCGTCAGGCCCCGGTGGGAGCTCGTAGACGCCATGGCCACCCGCGCCATTGCCAGGCTTGTTCACGAAGAAGCAGCTGGTGATCTCCAGCGTCAGGCCGGAGACCGTTGTCGGATACACACGGAAGTTCTGAGCCGGATTGTCCTCCGCATGGGCCGTGATGGTGCACCGGTCGAGGTTGTCGATCTGAAGGTCCCGGGCATTTGGGAACGTACAGTCCTGAGCGCTGACGCCCTCGGTCGGGGTGTTGCCGAGATTCTGCTTGATGAGCGTCGGCACATCTCCGGCGGCCGCGCCGAGCTCGAACTCGATGCCGTCGAAATGTGTGTAGCTCGAAGCGATAATCCCGTCGGCGATGATCCTGGGGCGGACATCTGTTTCTGCCGCATTACTGGGCAGGTAGTTGCCTATCCACAGCCTCTTGGATCCATCGAGCCCGCCCTTGTTGAGAGACACGCCGCCATCGTAGCCGAACACCTGCCCGCGTCGGAACAGGATGCGGTTCGGACGATTCGCGGGGAAGCTGCTCTGGCTGATGCGGCTCAGGACCTCGCCTAGGGTCTGAATCGGGGTAAACTCGGTCATCCCGCTGTTCGAATCATTGCCGCTCGCCGCATCCACATAGATCGATCGGTCGGGCGTGGGTGTTGCACCGGGCTCGTATCCCTGGGATTCGATGCTGGCCCAGCCGCCGGCGTCCACGAACGACCGGTTCTCCACGGTCAGCGGGTCCTGCTCTTCGATCTCCTCGTTGTAGATCCCCGTTTCGCTGGTTCCATCGGAGGCGGTCACCAGCGCTTCGCGGGCGCTGACGAGATACACGGGAGGGCTGGTGAACGGGGCCTTAGCAACGCGGTCGTCGTCGTGGATCCGGTATCGTGCGCGGCAGATCATGAACGCGGCGCCGATGTCGATCGCGTTGCCCGGGTCCCGCTCGACCTCCCAATCGCATCCAGTTACGATCAGGCGAAGGGCAACGTCCGAGAGCCCACTAACCCAGAGTTTCGGGATTCCATCGGATCGGGGGGTACCGATACGAGCAGGGAGTGTCGGGGATGGGCCGGCATCACGGTACCTGTACTCGACCGTGAGTTCGCTGCCCGTGAAATCGATCCAGGCTTTGATCGGCGTCAGCAGCGTGGCCATGGGTCGGATCCTCGTGTCTCTGGATTATCCCGATGAACAGGTCCGGTGCAAGCGAATTGTGTACCGGCAGCCCGACATGAGGTTGCGTCACACCCTCCGATCAACATGCGAGCTTCCACAAGCCCGGTTCCGCCTCCTGCGGCCGCCGTCGAACGACCCCCAGATCTTTCACTCTCAGGGCCTGATCGCCACCCTCTCCACCACCTCCAGCCCGAAGGCGTCGAGGCCCGGCCATTCGGTCTGGTGGTTCGTGAGCAGGCGGAGGCGGCGCAGGCCGAGCTGACGCAGGATCTGGCTGCCGATGCCGAGTTCGCGGTGCAGCCTGGGCACGGTGTTGCCGGCGTGCATCGAGGGGTGCGTCAGGTCCGGGGCGTCGGCGCCGCGGTCGAAGCTCCCGCGGCGGGGCGTCTGGAGCCGCTGCTCCAGGCCCGATTCGCTCGGAAGCGCCTCCGGCCGCAGGTACAAGATCGCCCCGCGCCCGGCGCTCTGGATCATGCGCATGCTGGCCCGCAGCGTGTCGCCGGTGGCGCCCTCGGGCGAGGAGCCCAGGTCGCCGAAGACATCGCCCAGCAGGTGCCGCCGGTGGACGCGCACGAGCGTCGGCTCGTCGCTCTCGACGGTCGCGCCGCGCGCATCGAGGTCGCCCACGCCCCCGGTGGTCAGCACCACGTGCGGCAGGGCGTCGACGACGCTCTCGAAGACCAGCAGGTTGAACTCGCCCTCGGGCGTTCTGAGTTTCGTTCCGTGCACCGGCTCGGCACGCCGCACCATCGATTCGCGCGCGAGGCGGTGCTCGATGATCTGCGCCACCGAGCAGAGCTTGATCCCGTGTTTCTTCCCCAGCTCCACCAGGTCCGGGACGCGGGCCATCTCGCCGTCGTCGCGCATGATCTCGATGATCGCCGCGGCCGGGTAGAGCCCCGCGAGGCGGCAGAGGTCGAGCGACCCTTCCGTCTGCCCAGTGCGGACGAGCACGCCCCCATCGCGCGAGCGCAGCGGGTTGATGTGCCCGGGGCGGACGAAGTCCTCCGCGGTGGTGGCCGGGTCGATCATCATGCGGATAGCCCGCGCCCGCTCCTTCGCGGAGACGCCGGTGGTGAAGCCGTGCTTGGGGTGGCCATCGACCGAGACCGTGAAGGGCGTGCCGCGGAGCGTGGTGTTCACCGCGCTCTGGGGGTGCAGCTCCAGCCGGTCGCAGTCGGCCTCGGTCAGTGAGAGGCACAGGTACCCCCGCGCCACCGACAGCATGAAGGTGATCGCCTCGGGCGTCACGAACTGCGCGGGCAGGACCAAATCCCCCTCGTTCTCCCGCGACTCGTCGTCGGTCAGGATCACCATCCGCCCGGCTCGGAGTTCGTCCAGGATTTCCGGCAAAGATGAAAACATCGCGGTGATCCTAGAGCGGTCGATGAGCGTATCTTCATGCCGCGGCCATTCCCCCACCCCCGACAGGCGAGAAACCCGCTTCGGGCCGCTCCAAATCCGCCTGAACGCTCCGGAGTCATGAATGCTTTTCACCTACGCCCTCCGTGAGGCCCTCGAATCCATGACCCAGGTGTGGGTCCAGCCCACCTCCCGGCACGTTCTCGCGATCGTCGGTCTGGTTACCGTGGGCGTGAGCGTCGTCTCCGCCGTCGTCGGGTTCTGACAACCCGCCCCGCGCGGCCGTGGGGACCGGGCGAAAGCGGGCGGTCCCGAATCCCAAGCCACTCAGGCGTGGATGCACCCCCGGACACCGTTCTGCTGCACCGGCTGAAGCCGCCCCTGCGGTGGGCCGCGGCGGGGCTGGCGATCCTCATCGTCGACCTCCCGATCCGCGGCGTTGACATTGTCCCCGACATGATCGGCGGCCTGATCCTGCTCTGGGCCATGTGGCGATTTCTCCGCCTCGCACAGGGCTCGCCCGCGATGCTCTCGATGAGCGTCGCCGCGCTGGCCGCGGCTGTCTCGCAGGTCGAGATCGTTGCCCGGGATCTCTTGGCCTACACCCCGCCGCTGCCCGTCACGCAATCGCTGGGGGTCGCCGCCTCGCTGGGTGCGGCCGCGTTCTGCCTGGGGATGCGGGACCTCTGCGACCCCACGCGGGCGTGGTTCGTGGCCCGGAGCTGGCAGCGGACCGCGGTGTATATCGGAGCGATCTACGTCGGCCTCGGGCTTCTGACGCTCGCGCACCGCCTCTGGGCCGGGCCGGCATCCACCACCCGCATTCCGGGCGCGGGCAGCCCGCTTGTGATCCTGATCTTCCTCGGGCTTCTGCTGGCGCCCGCCGCCCACTTCATTGTCTCGACCATCCGCACGCTGGTGGCGGAGGTCGGCCCGATCCACCCCTGCCGCCGCTGCGGTCGCAACCGCATCGGTGCAGCGGACAACGAGCCGTGCCCCCACTGCGCCGCCCCGGGGTACTGCCGCGGCTGCGGGTACGACCTGAGTGGGCTCGCGGGCACCGACCGGTGCCCGGAATGCGGGCACGGCGTCTCACCGGGCCAAAACGAAAGTCCCCGGCCTTTCGACCGGGGACTGGTTCAATCTCGCTGATATGAGGCATCAGTTGGCGGTCGGCTGGCCCGCAACGTGCTTCATGCCGCGGCGGCGGTCGCGGAGGCGGCGGCTCTTGCCCACGCGGTCGCGGAGGTAATACAGCTTGGCCCGGCGTGCATCGGCGCGGCGGACGACCTCGACCTTGGCGATGAGGGGGGAGTGCACCGGCAGGATGCGCTCGACACCCACCTCGTCCACGATGCGGCGGACGACCATCATCTCGTTGGGCCCGCGGCCCTTGCGGCTGATCAGCACGCCCTGGAAGACCTGGATCCGCTCCTTCTCGCCCTCGACGATGCGGACGTGCACGTTGATCGTGTCGCCGACATCAAAGACCGGGAGGTCGGTCTTCAGGGGCGTCAGGGAATCGAGGATGGCCTGCTGGCTATTGGGCTTCTGGGACATGGCTTGTAGATCCGTTTTGGGGGGCCGGGATGGTAGGCGGGGAAGCCGGGGAGGGCGAGCTTTCGCCGCGGTTCTGCCCCTGCCGGGGCGTGGCGCATCGGGCAGAAGCCCGGTGCCGCGTCAGGAGAGCAGGTCCGGCCGCCGCTCGCGGGTCCGCTCCAGCATCCGCTCCAGCCTCCATTTGGCCACTTCCTGGTGGTTTCCCGACATCAGGACATCGGGAACGGGCATCCCCATCCACTCCCGGGGCCGGGTGTAATG
>JAEYVB010000132.1 GCA_023429345.1 Planctomycetota bacterium | reverse complement strand
GGTCTCGACAGTGCGGTAGGCGGGGCGATAACCGGTGGGACGGAGGTTGAAGAGCGTCAGTGCGCCGAGGATCGCCTGCTCCCGTCGGCGGAGATAGCTGACGGCGATGGGCGTGGTCAGGTCGTAGTGCGCGAGGATGCGGACGGCGATGAAGAGCTGCGAGAGCGAGACGCTAAAGAAGGGGGGGTCACAGAGGATGACGCCGAACTCCTCGTCGAGTCGCCGGGGGCGGTAGAGGTTCCACTCCATGAAGCCGTAGAGATTGCTGAAGCGGCGGTCGATATCGAGCACGCGCATAATGCGGCCGCGGCGGTGGAGCTCGGCGCCGACGGTCGGCGCGCAGAGGCAGCACGGGCGCGGGTACGCGGCCAAGAGATCGGCGAGTTCGGCGACGGTGGCGTTGTCGAAGAAGAACTGCTCGCGGTGGTGGTGTTCGGGGAGGCGCGTCATGACGGGGCTCGGGACGGGGTGAATGTACAGGGTCCGGTCCGGGGGCGGTAATGCGCCGGCGGGGGTCTCCCGCCGCCGGCGCGTGCTTCAGTCGAGGAAGGCGATGTGCCGCATGGCCGGCGCCTTGTTCTCGGTGTTCATCTGGACCAGGTGCCAGCAGGGCAGCACGACGGTCTCGTGGTCGGGGTGCGCGATGCGCCCCTTGACGTAGACCTGCGCGTTGCGCCGCATGGTGGTCCAGCGTTCCTGCGCCGCGGCCTTGTTGCTGCGGATGAGCGCCTTGCGCTCGCTTTCCGTCAGCCCGTCCGGGCGCGTGCGGGACACGTAGACGAGTTCGCCGCCGGAGCGGTAGGCGAACTCGGCGATGTGGGGCTTGCCGCCCGTGCGCCGGAGGGGCTCGTTCCGGAAGACCAGGAAGCGGTCGGGAACGAGGTCCGGGCGCGGGAGGAAGAACCACTCGCCCTGCCGCACGTAGGCCGCGGTGCGGCGGGAGGCGCGGCGGTCGTGGCGGACCCCGCGCCGCTCCTGCTCGGAGCGGACGAGGGGCGGCTTGAGGGCTTCCATGGCGGTCTCGACGTTGGAAACGCCGCGATCGCCGGGGATTCCGGCGACGAACCATTCGCGTTCGTCGTGCCCGCAGAGGAACTTGTCCTTCCCGCCGTCGGGCGAGACGCCGACGAGGAGAAGGTGCCGCATGTCGCGGCGGACATCGGCGACCCGGAGGTCGGTGTCCTTTCCGACACGGAGCGTGAAGAGCTGCCCGCGCCGGTCGCGGGCGATATCGAGGCGCAGGGAGGGCGTCGGGCGGTCGATGGTGACGATCGACGCGCGTGCGCCCATGCGCTCGAACTGACGGATTATGTTGCTGCCATCCATATGAGATACCTTGGCGAGCGCGCGGCGTCGTACGCGGCGCGGATTCGCGCTCGTTGACTCGGAGTGAACGCGGGGTGACCGCGCACGGAACTCTGTTGACGGGTTTGGAACGCGGGCCCCACGGGCGCGGCCGCGAACGCGGCTACACCCCTGATGCGGGGCAGTTTCAGCGAGAGTTGCGTCTGGTGCGTTGCATGGTGGACCTCGTGAGGAGTAAACCTACATCGCTTGCGCGCAAAGTCAAGCGTGCGCAGCGCGAATTCAGTCGTCGGCGGCGGAGGCGTCCTTGATCACAAAGCGGGCCTTGAGGCGGGCGACCTCGGAGGCGAGGCCGGCGGACTTGACGGAACGGAGGACTTCGTCGAAGTCCTTGTAGGCGCCGGGGGCCTCGTCGATGGGGTACTGGCGGCAGTTGGTGAGGATGTCGGCGGCCAGGAGGGACTGGTCGATGGAGGTCTGGTCGAGGCGGCGGGCGGCTTCCTTGCGGCCCATCTGGCGGCCGGCGCCGTGGTTAACGCTGTAGCAGGAGAGCGATGCGCCGGGGTCGGCGACCATGACGGCGGAACCGGCCTCGGGGTTTCCGGGGAGGAGGATGGGGTGGCCGGTCTCGTAGAAGGGCGTGTCCTGGAGGGCGTGGTGGTGCGCGGGGAAGGCGCGCGTAGCGCCCTTGCGGTGGACCCACTGGGGCTGGTTGTTCACGATCTCCTTGCGGGCGATGTTGTGGCTGATGAAGTAAACCAGCGAGCCGCGGGCGCCGGGGATGACTTCCTGGAAGGCCTCGAGGACGAGGGCGTTGATGAGGAGGTGGTTGACGGTGGCGAAGTTGGCCCCGAGGGACATGTCGTCGAGGTAGGCGTTTGCCTCGGGGGAGCCGAGGGGGGCGTAGACGAGCTGGCCGTCCTGGCCCGGGAGCGGGATGTCCCAGGCGGCAAACTTCTGCTGGAGGGACTTGAACTGGCCTGCGGCGAGGGCGTGGCCGATGCCGCGGGAGCCGCAGTGGGAGAGGAAGGCGACGTGAGCATCGCGCAGGCCGAAGGTTTCGGCGGCGGCGCGGGCGCGGGCGGACTCGTCGATCTGGACGATCTCGCACTCGCCGAAGTGGTTGCCGCCGCCGTAGGAGCCGAGCTGGGAGATCTGGTTCTCGAGGCGGGGGAGGGCGCCGGCGAACTCGAGGCGGTCAAGGCGGGCGGCGAGGGCGTCGGAGGTGCCGTCGTGGCCGCGGTGGAAGGCGTCCTCGCAGCGCGCGGCCCACTCGGGCGGGATGCCGAGTGCCTGGCAGACGTCTGGGGATGCGCCGTGGATGAGGGCGCGGCGGCCGTCGGCGAGGGAGACCTTGCGGGACTTGGGGGCGGAGCGCTGGCCGCGGCCGGCGCCGGTGGGCGTGCGGGCGGTGATGGCGTCGATAAGGGCGCGGCGGGTGCGCTTGTCGTCGACGGCGGCGGCGGGGAGGTCGAGCTGGAGGAGGCTCATGGAGCACTTGATGTCGACGCCGACGGGGCCGGGGTAGATGTGGGTGGGCGAGACGAGAACGGAGCCGACGGGGGCGCCGTAGCCGCAGTGGGCGTCGGGGTTGAGGATGAGCTCGGAGACGCCGGGGGCCATGCGGGAGTTGAGGGCCTGGCGGATGCAGAGGTCGTCGAAGGTGGCGCGGATGGCGGCGGTGCCGATGACGGTGATGGGCTTCTGGGCGCCCCCGGCGACGGGGAGGATGCCGGTGGCTTCGCCGGTTTCGATGATGGAGGTGTTGTTCATGGTTGAAGTCCTGCGTGGTTGTACTCTCGGGGGCGCTGGGCCGGCGGCGGCGAGGGGTGGAGAGACGTCTTTCCGATGCTCTATCCGATTGAGCTACCGGCACTGGGCCGGGCGGGACTCGAACCCGCAACTCTCAGATTACTTGTAGTCCCTCCGGCATCCGCCGCCGGCCGAGCGCTCCTGCTTGTTGGTGGTGGGTGCGTGGTGCGAGCGTGAGAGAGTGCCGGGGGGTCCGCGGCGACGAGAGGTTGACGAGACGATTACCCGCTCTATCCGCTGAGCTACGGCCCCGGAGGCTTGGAAGCGGAGCCGGCGGGATTCGAACCCGCGACCTGGAGGATTGCAACCTGTAGTCCCGTCTGGCATTCGCCGCGGACCGCGCGGCACTCGTGTGCATGCCCATTCCCCGGGCGACAACCGATTGGCCGAAAGTGACCCGCGAATCGCTTCGCGGGGCGGGATTCGAACCCGCACGGCTTTCGCCTTACCAATGTACTCCCGACCCGCATTCGCCCGGGGGTGGGCTCGAAGACTCCTTGAGAGCGTGTGAGGAACTGGAAATCAGGGGCCGCGGCGGCGAGGGTTGTCGAGACGGGCACATTTGGGATGTAGTCCCGACGGCATCCGGCGCGGCCCCTGAACGGTGCTTACAACTGGATCTCCTCGATCACGCCGACCCAGTGCTCGGGCGTGAGTGTTCCGCGGGCGAACTGGGCGATGACTTCGAAGACCGAGTCGGCGAAGCCGCCGATGTTGAGGATGTCCTCGCGGTCGGGGGCCTGTGTGGAGCCGTAGGGCTGGATGTCGAGGCAGACCATCCTTGCCCGGGGGCAGCGGTGCTTGAAGGCGGACCACTCGCGGAGCGTCTGCGTTGCGCCGCCGCCGAAGCGGCCGTAGCAGCTCGAGTCGATCCAGGACTCGTTGTCGGAGATGTAGATCACGAGGTCACCCTGTGCCTTCTGGGCGTTGAGGTAGGCGAGCGGGGCGGAGCAGTTGGTGCCGCCGGAGGGGAGCGAGGCGAGGAGCTGGGCGTTGGTCATGACGGAGTCGCGGGGGTTGAGGGAGACGTTGAGGACGCCGTCGGAGAAGGGGATGATGCCGGCGCGGGGGTTCTTGCGGAGGATGGCCGCGGCGACCAGGGCGGCGATATCGAGGCAGCGCACGGCGGTCGTGGAGCCCTTGCGGTGGCCGGTGATGGGGGACTGCATGGACCCGGAGACGTCGGGGAAGACCCAGACAGCGCCGGGGACGGTGGGGACGCTCTGGATGGCGTGCTCCATGGCATCCTGGAGGGCCTCGCGGCAGCGCTGGGGGACCGCGTCGGTGATGGTGGTGTAGGCGGTCATGAGCTGGTAGGGGAAGATGCGGGCGCGGGCGACCTCGGCGGGGTCGGCGAGCTTCTGCGCGACGGCTTCGGCGGTGCCGGGGATCTCGAAGGCGCGCTGGCGGGCGAGGGTGTTGAGGTTCATGCGGAGCATCTGCCAGGTTCCGTTGCGCGCGATCTGCGCCCAGTGGCGCGGCTTGAGGGGGAGGCTGGTGAGCATGTTCATGGGCACATCCGGGATCGGTGCATCGCGGAGCTGGACGTGGCCGGCCTTGAAGGAGCCGTAGTAGCGGACGAGCTCGGGGAGCGCGGCGCGGTCGTGGTCGCGGCCGATGAGGTAGGCGTAGAGCGCGGCACGCGAGGGCGTCGCGGGGCGCGGGTGGACCATGCGGATGATGTCGGCGAGGCTGGGGGCGTTGCCGACCGAGGCGCGGAAGATGGCGTCGTCGGAGCGGCGCTCGAGCCACTGCTGGACGAGCCGCTTGGGGAGGGAGCCGAGGCTCTTGCGACCGGTGACGCCGGAGCGGACGATCTGGACGAAGTTGCGGAGCATCTTCGGGTTATCGATGACGCGGTCGAAGACCTCGGCGAGGAGGCCGGGCGAGCGCGCGGCGAGGACGGCGCAGAGCAGGGCCGGGACATCCTTCATGTGGCCGCGCGTGCGGCAGTAGATGGCGGCTCGGGCGAGGAACTCGGGCTCGACCTTTGCGCAGAGGTCGAGGATGGTTTCGAGCTGCACCTCGGCGGAGGCGTAGAACGTGGAGTTCAGGCAGCCGGTGGCGGCGTACTGGGCGAGGGCGTGCCGGGGGCCGAAGGCGTAGGCC
>JAEYVB010000073.1 GCA_023429345.1 Planctomycetota bacterium | reverse complement strand
CCCTTGGCCGCGGCGAGCAGATGCGGCTGACGGGGGGCGCGGGGCGGGGCAAGAGCACGCTGCTGCAGCTCATCGCGGGGCTGCTGGACCCGGGCGAGGGGCACGTGATCGTGGACGGGATCCGCATCCATTCGCTGCACGGGGCGAAGCGTGATCAGTACCGCGGGCAGAAGATCGGGATGATCTTCCAGACATTCAACCTGCTGCACGGGTTCTCGGCGCTCGAGAACGTGATGGCGGCGCTGATGTTCTCGAAGATCGACAAACGCTCGCACCGCGGGAGGGCGGCGGAGCTGCTGTCGCACCTGGGGATCGAGCGGACCGGCGCCATGCCGGATGAACTCAGCGTGGGCCAGCAGCAGCGGGTCGCGGTGGCTCGGGCGCTGGCGGCGGAGCCCGTGCTGGTGCTCGCCGACGAGCCGACGGCGAGCCTGGACCCGGAGAACTCGAGCGCGGCGATGGGGCTGATCCAGAGCGCCTGCCGCGAGCGGGGCGCAGCGCTCCTGTGCGTGAGCCACGACCCGGCGATGCGGGAGCGGTTCGAGCGGCGGGCGTCGCTGGGTGAAACGGCCGGCGGGGAGCTGCGGCTCGCGGGCGCCGCGGGGGAGGTCCGCTGATGGCGATGACGGACATGACCATCGTGCGGCGGAGCATGCGATCGCGTCTGTTCTCGACGGTGACGACGGTGGTCACGGTCGCGATCGCGGTGGCGCTGCTCCTGATCCTGCTGACCATGCGGACGAGCGCGCAGAACGCCTTCGAGCGGGGCAGCGGGAACATGCACTTTGTGCTGTCGGCGGAGCCCGATCCGCTGACGGTGGTGCTGAACAACATCTTCTACGTGCGCCCGCCGCGGAACGCGATCGCCATAAGGGAGTTCGAGCGGATCATCGAGGGGGTGCCGGTGTCGCAGGGCGCGCGCGCCTCGGCGCAGCTCCAGGACGGGTTCGCCATCCCCATCCAGCACGGGGACAGCTTCCGCGGATACCCGGTGATGGCCACGACACGGGCGTTCTTCGACTCCTTCATGCCCGTGCCGCAGCGGCCGTGGGTGTTTGCGCAAGGCAACGCGTTCCGGCAGGATTTCGAGGTGGTGCTCGGGGCGGGCGCGGCCCGGGGCACGGGGTTGCGGGTGGACGACGAGATCTCGCTCACGCACGGGACGGGAGCTGCCGGGGGGCACGTGCACGACGAGCATCGGTTCCGGGTGGTTGGGGTGCTGGAGCCGACGGGGACCTCCCACGACCGGGGGATCTTCACCAGCCTCCAGAGCGCATGGATCATCCACGCGCAGGATCGGCTGGAGGTGGAGCACGCCGCCGGCGAGGATCACGACCACGACCACGAGCACGCGGACGAGCACACCGCTACCGCCTCGGACCTGACCGATGAGGACCGCAAGATCACGGGCGCGTACGTGCGGCTGGTGACGCGAAAGGGCTCGGAGACATCTGCGGCCATGCAGAGCGTGTTCAGCATGCTGCGTGCCGAGCGGGGGATCACGATCGCGCAGCCGGCCGACGAGATCCGGCGGCTCTTCGGCATCGTGTCGAACGTGGAGCAGATCCTGGTCGCGATCGCCGCCGTGGTGATGGTCTCGAGCGGGATCGCCATCATGCTGGCGCTCTACAACTCGATGGAGCAGCGGCGGCGGCAGATCGCGGTTCTCCGGGTCCTGGGGGCCAGCCGGGGCCGGATCTTCGGGCTGGTCCTCACCGAGTCGGCGTTGCTGGGGCTTCTGGGGGCCGCGGCCGGGGTGGTGCTCGCCCTCGCCGGCGGGGTGGTGGTGGCGTTCCTGGCCCGGGATCGCCTGGGTCTGGTGATCGAGCCGTGGCCGGAGCTCAAGCCGGCGATCGCGGTGGGGCTTTCGGCCGTAGTGCTGGCGGGTGTGGCGGGGTTGATCCCGGCGGTGATGGCGTACCGTACCTCCGTTGCACGGAACCTCAAGCCGATCGGTTAAGGAGAACGCATGCGGGCATTCTGGGCGATTCTCGGCGTGCTGATGCTCGCGGCGGCGGGGTACCTTTTCATGTCCGAGAGTCCGGGCGGCGGCCCAGCGGGCACATCGGCCGACACCGGGAGCGAACGCCTGGCAATGCCGCAGGCACCGACGCCCCGGGTGGTTCCGCCCGCGGAGAGCCCGAGCACTGCGCCGAGCGCCGGCGTTCCCGATCCGAAGCCGGTCGCGCCGAGCATTCGAGATGAACCGCCGAAGGCCGTGGTGGAACGGTCGCCCGCAACGCCGCCCGCCGCGCCCACGGCGGTCGAGGATGCGCCCACTCCCGTGGTCGAGCCGCCGAAGCCGGCGATCCCAGGAGAGTCGCCCGCAGAGGAAACAGGGGAGGGTGAGACCGGGGCGGCGATCGTCCAGAACGAGGACGGCTCCATCACGGTCGATGGCAAGTTTCGCATGAGGGGCCAGGGCACGGCGGACGACCCGTACCAGGTTTCATGGGACCAACTTGTGTCCGCGCAAGAGGATTACGCGCCCAAGGACGGGCGGGACGAGATCCCCGCGCGGGTCAAGATGCTCGACGGGAAGTACGTGCACCTGGTGGGCAACATCGCGTTCCCGATGATGATGGACGAGGCGGAGGAGTGCTTGGTGATGCTGAACCAGTGGGATGGATGCTGCATCGGCATCCCGCCGACGCCGTACGACGCGGTGGAGGTAAAGCTGAAGCACGTGGTCACCGGGGATGATCGGCTGACGACCTACGGCTCGGTGACGGGGAAGATGCGGGTCGATCCGCACCTGGTGGGGGGGTGGCTTGTCGGCTTGTACGTGATGGAGCACGCGACGCTCAAGCCGCAGGCTTTCGGGGGCTTCTCACCCTGACGCGCTCAGAGTGGAAAAATGAACGAGGCCAGGATCGATCCCGGCCTCGCGATCACTTTCGGAT
>JAEYVB010000064.1 GCA_023429345.1 Planctomycetota bacterium | reverse complement strand
GTAGAACTCGAGGGTCCACCACCCGTCGGTCCTTGAGCGGCCCGGCGATCACCACCTCGTACTCGCCCTGGAGCTTGTCCGCCAGGGCCCGGCTCCGTGGCGACAGCACGTGCTCGCCCGTCGCCGTGACATCCACTCGCACGGCGTACCGCTCGCCCAGCATCGTGGCGATCACCAGCGACGCCGTCGCCGCGAGCACGACGATGGCCGACAGCACCGAGTAGCGGAGCGTGCGGCCCCGGTCCGTGGAGCGGCCGCTCATCGCCACCTCCTCGACTGGAGCGAGACGTAGGTCAGCGACAGGAACCACGCGGAGGTCGCCACAAAGAAGACGATGTGCCCCGTATCGATGACGCCCTTGGCAAAGTCGTTCAGTTTCGGCCCCAGGGACACGACCGAGGCGATGCGGGTCAGCGCGGGCGGCAATGCCACGATGTCGCTCGTCACCATCATCGCAACCAGAAGGAAAAGAAACGTCCCCAGGAACGCGAGCGTCTGGTTCGCCGTCAGGGACGAGAAAAGCATCCCGACCGCCAGGTACAAAGCCCCGAGCAGGAAAAGACTGAGGTACCCGGCGGCGATCGGCCCAAGGTCCGGACGTGGGTCGCCGAGGGCGTACAGCACACCCGCGTGGATAAGCGTCGGGCCCAGCATGGCCGCGAGAAACAAAACCGCCCCGACGTACTTGCCCAGGACAATGCTGGCGTCGCTCACCGGTGAGGTCATCAACGGTTCGATGGTGCCCGAACGCATCTCCTCGCTCAGCAGCCGCATGGTGATCGCCGGCGCCACCGGCAGCAGCAGGAACCCCGAGACGTTGAACAGGTAACGCAGGCTCGCGACCTCTCCCGGCGCCAGCACCCGCTCGGCGAAAATCACCCCCGCAAGGAACAGGTAGAGCGCGACGGCCACCCACCCCAGCGGTACGCGGAAAAATGAGCCGAACTCACGCGACGCGATCGTCCAGACCGCCCTCATGCCGCCTCCTGCGAGCCCTTGGTCTCTTCCATGAGGTCCAGAAACACCCGCTCCAGCCCGGAGCGTTCGCGGGAGAGCTCGCGCAGCGATGCCCCGGCCTCGATCACTGCCCGACCGAGGGCCTCGCGCAGGTCGGGGGCGCCCTCCCGCGCCTCCACGTGGAAGCGGGCCCAGCCCTCCGCACCTGCCGCACAACGCACCGCTCCGACGCCCGGCACAGCCCCGAGCGCGGCCACCAGCGCGGCCTCCTGACCGTGCGCTTCGACTATGTAACTGGGCCGTGCGCGTTCGCCGGACGTGAGCGCTGCCGGCGTCCCCTCCGCGAGCACACGCCCGCGGCCGAGAATGATGACCCGGTCGCACGTCTGCTCCACCTCCGGCAGGATGTGGCTGCTCACCAGCACCGCCCTGGTGCGGGCGAGGTCCCGGATCAGGGTCCGGATCTGACGGATCTGGCGGGGGTCGAGCGCGCTCGTCGGCTCGTCCAGGATCAGGACCGGCGGATCGTGCAGGATCGCCGACGCAAAGCCCACCCTTTGCCGGTAGCCGCGGCTCAGGTGCCCGACCCGCCGCCGACGGACATCCGTCAGATCGCAGGCGTCGAGTGCTCGCCCCACCGCTTGCCGCCTGGCTCCCCTCGCCAGCCCGTAGAGCTTCCCCCGGAAGTGCAGGTAATCCTCTGTCGCCATTTCCCCATAAGCCGGTGCGGATTCCGGTAGGTACCCCACGCACCTGCGGGCCGCAAACGAGGCCTCGAGGGAATCATGGCCGTTAATCGTGACAGAACCGGCATCCGGGGGCAGGAAACCCGTAATCATGCGGAGGGTAGTGGTCTTTCCGGCCCCGTTGGAGCCCAACAAGCCAACCACCTCGCCGGGGGTCACATCGAAGGTGATGTCGGACACCGCCCGAAAGCGGCCAAAGGTCTTGGAGAGGTGCCTGACCCGGATCATGGATCGCCACAGTAGCCGAACCCCGCTGGTCGATGTCAAGGGAGGAACAGGCCCGTTCCCGTGCGTATAGGTTGGCGGGCACTAGAGCAAGGACCGTACCATTGTCGAAGATGGGCAACACTCCGGTCCGTGAAAGGACGCCCGGCAAGATGGGTCAATCCCGGCCGAAGGTGTGGATCGTCGGCGGCCAGGATGTCCCGGTCGCCGAGCTCCAGGAACGACTCGGCGACAGCTTCGAGGTGGCTGTAGTCCGCCCCGCCCCACTGGCCGACATGGGCGGCCAGCAGGCACAGCTCCTGATCGTCAGCCCGGACGACCTCAGAAAACTGACCGCCGCCCCGACCGCCGCCTCCGCCCTGCTCGATTCCGTCGGGCAGGGCGTTTGTCTTATGCACCAGAGCGGCGAGGTCGTCTGGTCCAACACGCGATTCGCCCGCTACGACGAACGCACCCGCCAGCAGGTCAAGAACGCCTGCATGGACGCCCTCCGTACATTCCAGGAGCGGGCATCCGCGGCCCCGGTCTCGAGCGAGACGGTGCGCCGGACCGAGATCACCGTCCCCGAGGAGTCGCGGACCTACGAGGTCATCATCTCGCCGGCCAACGCCCCGCAGGACGGCCCCGGCAAGCGTGTCGACGCGGTCGCGGCCATCATCCGCGAGATCACCAGCGACCGCCGCCTGCGGCTGAAGATGGACGCCATCGACCAGGCCGGCGCGCAGCTCGTGCGCCTCGAGCCCGAGGCGGTTCGGAAGATGAACAACTTCGAGCGGCTGCGGCTGCTCGAGACCAAGATCGTCAACATCTGCAAGGAGCTCCTGCGCTTCGACCACTTCAGCATCCGCCTGATGGACGAACGCACCGGGCGGCTCGAGATCGTCATCGCGACCGGCCTCCCGCAGGAGGCGATCGAGCTCGAGATCTACCCGAAACTCGAGGACAACGGCATCAGCGGCTACGTCGCCGCCACCGGCCGCAGCTACATCTGCTACGACACGGAGCGGGACCCGCGCTTCCTGCCCGGGCTGGCGGGCGCGCGCAGCTCGTGCGCCTCGAGCCCGAGGCGGTTCGGAAGATGAACAACTTCGAGCGGCTGCGGCTGCTCGAGACC
>JAEYVB010000027.1 GCA_023429345.1 Planctomycetota bacterium | reverse complement strand
CAGCTGGAGGGCGGCGGCGGGCCGAAGCTGGCGCAGTAATTCACCCAGTTCAGGCACACCGATGGATTTTCCGAGGGCATCCCAAGCGGGGTGCCCTCGTTGCTTTTGATGCTCTCCGGATCGGGGCGGGATCCTCGCCCACTCGGGGGCCCCGGCGGACGAATAACGGTGTGCCCATGCCGGGCGGGAGGTGCCGATGCACAGGCTCATGACGATCGGAGTGGCGGCCACAGTGATTTCGACGCTGGGGTGCCAGAGCACGCAAGAGCGGCCGCCGCAGCAGGCGGCCTTCTCCATGCAGGAGTTCAAGGCGCACCACGGGGAGATCAAGGAGCATCTGGGGCACATCGATTTGATGACCCAACGCCTCGCGGGCGAGCCGCCGGAGAAGCAGCGTGAGACCATGGCGTTTGTCGTCCGCTTCCTGAGGGAGCACATCCTCACGCACGCGGCGGACGAAGAAGCGACGCTGTACCCGATGGCGGACGACAAGGCGGGCCCGCGAATCACCGCGAGCATGCGGTACGAGCACGGCGTGCTGGCGGCGTGGGTGACCGAACTCGGGCGGATCGCGTCATCGCCGTCGCCGGACATCGCGGCGTTCGTGCGGCGCGCGCAGAGGGCGCTGGGGCTGCTGGAGGCTCACTTTGGCGCGGAGGAGGAGGTGATCGCGCCGGTGGTGGCGGGGTAGGCGCAAGGACTGTGAATGATTCCGCGGCCGCTCGCCTCCAGGATGGCGAGCGCTCCGACGAACCGACGGTAGCAAAACGAAAGGCCCCGGCCTTGTGGGCCGGGGCTCTCGTGCTTGATCGGGGGGATCGGGCTGCGCCCGATGCTCCGCCTGGAAAGGCGGAGCCACGACGGATTCCGCCTGGAAAGGCGGAGCCACGGAGCATCGAGTATCAGTTCTCGTCCTTGACCTTGTACTCGGCGTCGATCACGTCGTCCTTGCCGGCGGGGGCAGCGCCGGCGCTGTCGCCCGGGGCCGCGGCCGCGCCGGGCTTCTGGGCCTCGTAGATGATCTTTCCCAGCTCCATGGCGGCGGTGTCGAGCTCGCGGAGGGCGGCCTCGATTGCGGCCTTGTCGTCGCCCTTGATCTTGTCCTCGAGGTTGGAGAGGGCGCTCTCGATGCGGCCGCGGACATCGCCGCCGACCTTCGCGCCGTGCTCCTCCAGGGCCTTGCGGGTCTGGATGACGGTGGCATCGGCGCGGTTCTTGAGGTCGACGAGCTCGCGGCGCGCCTTGTCCTCGGCGGCGTGCTGCTCGGCATCCCGCTTCATCTTCTCGATCTCGTCCTTGGAGAGGCCGCCGGAGTTGGTGATCTTGATGTTCTGGCTCTTGCCGGTGCCCTTGTCGGTCGCGGTGACGGTCAGGATCCCGTTGGCGTCGAGGGCGAACTCGACCTCGATCTGCGGCATGCCGCGGGGCGCGGGCGCGATGCCGGCGAGCTCGAAGTTGCCGAGCGTGCGGTTGTCCTTGGCGAACTCGCGCTCGCCCTGGAGGACGTGGATCATCACGCTCTGCTGGTTGTCAGCGGCGGTGGAAAAGACTTCCTTCTTGCTGGTGGGGATCGTCGTGTTGCGCTCGATGAGCTTGGTCATCACGCTTCCGTAGGTCTCGACGCCTAGGGAGAGTGGGGTGACGTCCAGGAGCAGCACGTCCTTGACCTCGCCCTGGAGCACGCCGCCCTGGATGGCGGCGCCGACGGCGACGACCTCGTCGGGGTTGACCGAGCGGTTGGGCTCCTTCCCGAAAATCTCCTTGGCCATCTGCTGGACCTTGGGCATGCGGGTGGAGCCGCCGACGAGGACAACCTCGTCGATCTTGCTCGCGTCGAGCTTGGCGTCCTTGAGCGCCTGGAGGCAGGGCTCGCGCAGGCGGCTGAACAGGTCGTCGCAGATGCTCTCGAACTTGCTGCGGGTGATGGAGATCTGAAGGTGCTTCGGCCCCGTCTGGTCGGCAGTGATGAAGGGGAGGTTGACCGAGGTCTCCTGCATGGTGGAGAGCTCGATCTTGGCTTTCTCGGCGGCCTCCTTGAGCCGCTGGAGGGCCATGGCGTCCTTGCGGATGTCGATCCCCTCCTTCTTCCTGAACTCCTCGGCGATGTAGTCGATGAGCTTCTGGTCCCAGTCGTCGCCGCCGAGGTGGCCGTCGCCGTGCGTCGAGACGACCTCGAAGACGCCGTCGCCGACATCCAGGATCGACACGTCGAAGGTGCCGCCGCCGAGGTCGAAGACCGCGATTTTCTCGTTCTTCTTCTTGTCGAGGCCGTAGGCGAGGGCCGCGGCCATGGGCTCGTTGATGATGCGCTCGACCTTCAGGCCGGCGATCTCGCCGGCGTCCTTCGTGGCCTGGCGCTGGGCGTCGTTGAAGTAGGCGGGGACGGTGATGACCGCGCGGTCGACCTTCTCGCCGAGGTAGTCCTCCGCGGTCTTCTTCAGGTCCTGGAGGATGAAGGCGGAGATCTGCTGCGGGGTGTACTCCTGCCCGCGGGCCATGACCTTGACGAACTCGTCGGGCCCGCCGTGGACCTCGTACGGCACGAGCTTCTCTTCGGAGGCTACCTCGTTGTGGCGGCGGCCCATGAAGCGCTTGATGGAGTAGATGGTGTTCTTGGGGTTGGTGATCTGCTGGTGCTTGGCCGGGGAGCCGACGAGGCGCTCGCCCTTGTCGGTGAAGGCGACCACCGAGGGGGTCAGCCGGTTGCCCAGGCTGTTGATGAGGACCTTGGGCTGGCCGCCCTCCATGATGGCGACGACGGAGTTAGTCGTGCCCAGGTCGATGCCGATGATCTTGGATGCCATGGAGTGGTTCTCCTGCGGGAATGCGTTGGTGGACCTGGGAGCCGGGGTTGCAACCCCGGTGCCAAGCCCTCGGGCGGGCGGTCGGCGCGGGGCGGCCCGCGTTGTGGCATGATTAGGGCGCTTCCGGGATGGGTTCGGGGCCGCGGCCAGCGACTCATGGCAATCGGGGGCGGGGCGACTGCCGATCTGGCAGGCGGGAGGTCGGATGGCGGGCGAGGCGGAACGGCCGGCGCGGGCACTGGCTAAGAGCATCGCGGAGTCCGTGGATGCGCCGGCGCGGCTGCTCAGGGTGCTGCCGGAACTGCTCTCGGACCTTCGGTCGCTGGGAGGCCTGCCGCGGGAGGTCGTCGACCTGTTGGAGCGGGCGGGGTGCGATGAGGGTTGGCGGGTCTTGGACCTCGCGTGCGGGAAAGGGGCCGTGGCGGTTGAGCTGGCCGAGCGCGTGGGCTGCCGGGTGCTGGGGGTGGACGCCTTTGCGCCGTTCATCGGATCGGCGCGGGCCTGGGCCAAGGAGCGGGGTGTCGGCCGGCTGGTGCGGTGGCGCGTGGCGGATGTGCGGCGGGTGAAGGCGACGGCCCGGTACGACGCGGCCCTGATGGTCGGGCTCTTCGGGTTCGAGCAGGCCGCGGGGCTGCTGCGGGGGCATGTGCGCCGGGGAGGGGTGTACCTGATCGACGATGCGGTGTTATCGCGTCGGGACCCGAAGCGGAAGGGGTGGCCGGCGCGAGCGGATGCGCGGGGTCACTTCAAAGGGCTCGGGGATGAGCTGCTGGAGGAGTTTGTGCCCTCGGTCGGCGAGCTGCGGCGGCTGAACTCGGATATCGAGACGGCGATCATGTTCCGGGCGAGCGTGCTGGCGGAGGAGCACCCGACGCTGAGATGGGAGCTCCAGAACTACGTCCGGAGGCAGGTAGAGGCGGGCCGGATGCTGGAGAAGAGCCTGCGGCCGGTCGTGTGGGTGGTGCGGAAGGACGGTGGGTGACGGCGTCGCTTAGACTTGGGGCGTGGATCCACTGCTTCAGAAACTCGGGGCCTGGAAGCCGTTCACGGCGCTGGTGGTCGGCGACTTCATGCTGGACCAGCTGCACTACGGCGATGCCGAGCGGCTGACGGCCGATGCCCCGGTGCCGGTGCTGCACGTCAAGCGCTGCGAGGACCGGCCCGGCGGCGCTGCCAACGTGTGCCTGGACCTGATCGCGATGCGCGGGAGGGTCAAGGCGTTCGGTGTCACGGGGGACGATGCGGAGGCGGGGCTGCTGCGCAGGGCCCTCGAGCGCGAGGGTGTGGATGCCGCGGGCGTGCTCGCGGATGCCGACCGCCCCACCACCATCAAGCGGAGCCTAATCGGCCTGGCGCAGGGGCGGCACCCGCAGAAGATGTTCCGGGTGGATTTCGAGAGCGATGCCCCGCTTGCGCCGGGCATCACCGCGCGGCTGCTGGGCGCGTTCGATGCGGCGCTCGCGGCCGGGGCCGATGTCGTGTGCATCGAGGATTACGGCAAGGGCGTGTGCACGCCGGAACTGTGCGGGGCCGTAATCTCCAAGGCAAGGGCGGCCGGCGTGCCGGTGCTCGTGGATCCGGCGCGGGTTCGGGATTACTCCAAGTACCGCGGGGCGACGGCGATCACGCCCAACCGCACCGAGGCGGAGCTCGCGACCGGGCTGAAGACCGACGGCGAGGCGCGGCCGGATCACAACGCGCAGCTCGCGGTGGCGCTGATGGAGCTCCTGGAGGCCGAGGCCGTGGTCCTCACGCTGGACCGCCACGGGGCCCTGCTGCTGGAGAGCCGGGGCGACCCCATCGCGATCCCCACGGTCGCGCGGGAGGTCTACGACGTGACCGGGGCCGGGGACATGATGCTCGCGGCCCTCTCGGCAGCGAGGGCCAACGGGATCGGCTGGACCGATGCGGTGCGGTTCGCCAACGCGGCCGCCGGGCTGGAGGTGGAGGTCTTCGGCGTCGTGCCTATCGCCCTGGAGCGGATCCACCACGAGCTGCTGGTGCGCGAGGGGGCGGTGCACGGGAAGCTGCGGTCGCTCGAGCAGGTGCTGGTGCAGGTGGCGGCGGAGCGGCGCGAGGGGCGGAGGATCGTCTTCACCAACGGGTGCTTCGATATCCTGCACGCCGGGCACATCTCGCTGCTGGAAAGGGCCGCGGCCGAGGGGGACTTCCTGGTCGTCGGCCTGAACGACGACGCGTCGGTCTCGCGGCTGAAGGGGCCGGAGCGTCCGGTGAACAACCAGGAGGACCGGGCGCGGGTGCTGGGCGCGCTCTCGGGGGTCTCCGCGGTGGTGCTGTTCGGCGAGGAGACGCCAATGCGGCTGATCGAGGCGATCCGGCCGGATGTGCTGGTGAAGGGAGCGGACTACCGTAAGGACCAGGTGGTCGGCAGCGAGTTCGTCGAGTCGTACGGGGGCCGCATCGCGCTCATCGATCTTGTGCGGGGGAAGAGCACGACGGGGACGATCGCCCGGATGCGGACGGGCGCCTGATCACTCTTCAACGCGGCCAAGCACGTACTCGCCCCAGGCGTCCGCGAGCGTGATGCGGCTGTTGCGGGCGTCGATCGATCGGAGCGTCAGGCCGGGCCTGACCTCATCGCCCTCTCGGAAGAGCTTCCCGTTGATGAGCACCATGCCCGTCTGGGCCCCGCCCATGATGGCGGTGAGGCGGAGGTCGGACGTCGGGTCCTCGTGCACCCGGGGATGCGGATCCGTGCGCACGACGACCGTCGGGGTCTCCGCGGGCCGGGGGGCCGGCCTGTCCGTGCGTCGGCAGAGGGGCGAGATCAGGCCCTCGCGGGGGAGCTGCTCCGCCCACTCGATGGCCCGCTGCTGGGCGGCGGAGAGGGAAACCTTCGGAGCGGCGGCCACCGTGCCGGGGCCCGCGACGGCGGTCAGGCTGATCGCGGCGCTCGGCGACGGCACGGGCGCCAGAAGGATGCGCGCGGCGGCGACCGCTACAAGGGGGGCGGCGACAGCGCCGATCTGGGCGGCCAGCTTGCGTCGGTCCTGCACGGTCAGCTCCCTCCGGGGACGCCCGCGACCTGCTGCGCCGGCGCGGGGCCGGCGGGGGTCGGGTCGAAGTAGAAGTGCGCAGTCTCGATGGTGGCGCGGACCACATCGGTGTGGGTCTCGGCGCGGGGCGCCATCGACAGGGATCGAACGAGGGAATAGCCAAGGTCGGACTGGAGCGATTCCACGAACCCCGCGATGTCGGCGTAGGCGCCGGTCGCGCTGATCGAGAAGGCGATCGCGGCATCGTTCCGCGCGGCGGCCTCCTCCGGGCTCCCGGCGCGGGCGCTGGGGCGCGCCAGCTTCGCGGGGTTGAGCTGATCGATCTGCACGCGGTGCCGCTCGGCGGCGGCGACCAGCGCCGAGTATAGGAGACGCTCGTCGCGGGCGAGCTCACCGCGGCGCTTGATGTCGTCGGACTCGGCGGTGGCGGCCGCGAGCGCAGCCGTCAGCTGCGGGACCTGCTGCTGGATCGCCTCCGCCTCCTTGACCTGCGCCTCGAGGGCGGCGGTCCTGGCACGCTCCTCCGCCAGGCTCGTGCGGGCGGGCTCGGCAAAGAGCATGTAGCCGCCGAAGCAGACGGCCAGGGCGATCGACCCCTGGGCGATGAGGTTGCGACGGTCATCGCTCACGGGTTCGCCTCCTGATCGCCGGCCGCGGCCACGCTGGGCGCTGCCGATGGGGCCGGCGGCAGATCGACAATGCCGAGCGTCATATCGAACTGCTGGACCGGGCCGATGACCGACTCCCCGCGCCCCGTGGAGCCCATCCGGTAGGAACCGACGATGGGCAAGGACGCCAGACGATCGGAGTA
>JAEYVB010000003.1 GCA_023429345.1 Planctomycetota bacterium | reverse complement strand
CTTCTGGAGGTCGTGGTCGGGGCCGCCCTGATGAGGGGGATGTGTCGCCGCGGATGGGGCACGGCCGGAACACGCGGCCGTTCATGGGGACGCACCCAGTAGGCACGCGCCGGCAGGTCCCACCGCCGGACTTCCCCTCGGCCCATCCCTCTCACGGCTTGGGATGCCCCGGCTCTACGACCGGGGGTCGCGGACTTACCTCGGATCCGCGCAGCCACCGATCTCATCGTCTTGAACCAATGCCCGCTTGAGCCAAAATGAGTTTGGCACGCCGCTTGTGTTCTCCTCGGCCGGAGAACCAAGCTATGCCGATCGCGGCCGTCCAGACATCGACTCAGCAGCCGAATGACTCATCCGCATCCAGCGCCCTGGGGTCGGGTGCGCTCGGGACGCGGATACTGCGCCTCGCGGCGGCCGCGGCGGCTATCCACACGGCCGAACAGGTCCGGCAGGGCCTTGAGACCGCGCAGGAATTGCCTGCGTGCGGCGCGGGGGGGGCGGGGGCATGAACTACGGCATGCAGCTCTCGGCCTCGGGGGTCCTCTCGAATCTGTACCGGATGGATGTCCTGGCGAACAACCTCGCCAACTCCACCACCACCGCCTTCAAGCCCGACCTGCCGCTGATCGCCCAGCGTGATTCGGCCCGCGCGGAGGATGGACTGGGGCTGCTCCCCTCGAACCGGCTCCTGGAGCGGCTCGGGGGCGGCGTGCTGCCGGTGGGGAACCGCATCTCCTGGGAGCAGGGGACGCTGCAGACGACCGGCAACCCGCTGGACCTTGCCATCGAGGGCGATGGGTTCTTCGCGCTCCGCGACCGCTCGGATGCCGGCACGGACCGGATCCGGCTCACCCGCGACGGCCGCTTCACACGCGACCAGAGCGGCCGCCTGGTCTCCGCGGCCAACGGCATGCCGGTGCTGGATATCTACAACCGTCCGATCCAGATACCCGGCGATGCGCCCGTGCGGGTCTCCCCCGATGGAGTAGTCACGCAGGGGTCATCCGGCATCGAGCTCGCACGGATCCAGGTCGCCCGCGTGGACACATCGGGGCTGACCAAGCTGGGCCACGGCCTCTACCAGGCCAGCAGCGAGGCCCTGGCCGGGCGTCGCCCGGCGAGCGGGGTGATCCGACAGAACGCGCTCGAGGGCTCGGGGGTGGAAGCCATCGGGACCATGATGGCCCTGACCGACGCCGGGCGGGCCGCCGAATCGAACTTTGCGCTAATCCAGAGCGCCGACCGTCTCATGGACCGGGCCATCAACGGCCTGGGCCGCGTCCTTGCCTGATCTTGTGTGAACACGCCGGGGAATCCCAATGGCTCATATTGCCCTCCAGTCCTCCGCGACCGCCCTCTCGGCCCTCAACACGCGCCTGGATGTGATCTCGAACAACCTGGCGAACGTGAACACGACGGGGTTCAAGGCGAGCCGGGCCAACTTCGAGGACCTCCTGTACATCGAGCGGGAGCAGCCGGGCGTCGAGAACGCCACCGGCGACCGCACGCCCACCGGGCTGTACGTCGGCATGGGGGTGAAGGTCTCGGGCACGCAGCAGGACTTCACCCAGGGGACCCTGGTGAACACCGGGCGCGACCTGGATGTCGCGATCGACGGGCTGGGGTTCTTCAAGGTGCGGGTGGAG
Organism: Planctomycetota bacterium; assembly: GCA_023429345.1. Lineage (GTDB taxonomy): Bacteria > Planctomycetota > Phycisphaerae > Phycisphaerales > UBA1924 > JAEYVB01. Next base: position 5,256 of record JAEYVB010000003.1, on the reverse strand, counting down.
GACGACCTGGGGAACGGCTTTGCGTACACGCGGGCCGGGAACCTGACCATCAACAACGAGGGGCTCCTGGTGCTCGCCAACGACCAGGGCCGCGTCCTCGATGGCGACATCACCATCCCGCCGGACTCGATCCCTCCGGTGCGCATCACCGCGGACGGCCGGGTGCTGGTGATGCAGCCGGGGAGCAACGAGCCGAACGAAGTGGGGCAGATCGAGCTCGCGGCCTTTGTGAACCCGGCGGGGCTCTCTTCCATCGGCGGCAACCTGTACCTCGAGACGGCCGCGTCCGGGCCGCCGATCGAGGGCCTGCCCGGCACCGAGAACCGCGGGACGATCAAGCAGAGCTACCTCGAGGGTTCGAACGTGGACCCCACCAGCGAGCTGATCGAACTGATCCGCACGCAGCGGGCCTTCGAGATGAACAGCAACACCATCCGTGCCGCCGACGAGACGCTCCGCGCCATCGCCCAGCTCCGCCGCTGATGATCGCGTAGCCGAACCATGAAGCGACTCACCGCCATCACGATCCTCCTGGGCCTCGCCGCACCGGCGCTGGCGCAGAACTCGATCTCGCTGCGGCCGGCAGCGCGGGTTGAGGCGGGCAGGCCGGTGCTCCTCGGGCAGGTCGCGGTGCTGGGGGGCGAAGGGGCGGAGGGACTGGCGACAATCGAAGTTCTAGCGACCGCGCCCGCCGGCGGGGGCACGATCTCGACCGACGAGCTGCGGCGGCTCCTGGCGCCGGCGAAGCTCTCGTGGGGCAGCACCACTCTCAGCGGTTCGGCGTGCAGGCTGATCGTGGCGGAGGTGGCGGCGGCCGCGGCACCGGCGGCGCGGCATGAACCGTCGGAATCCTCATCCGTGCTGCCGGACTCGATCGGCGAGGCGCTCGCGGCCCGCATCGGGGCGATGGTGGATGCGGCGCCCGAGGACCTGCGGCTGGATTTTGCGGAGGGCGACCGCGACCTGCTGGACACGGCCGTCGCCGGGCGCGCTCTGGAGGTCCGCACGGTCGGCGCGTCGGAACGCATGGCGCTGGCGGTGACGCTGTACGAGGGGGACCGCATCGCGGTCAGCAAGTCCATCCGCGTCGGGGTGCTGATCCGGCGGGACGTGTGCACGGCGGTGGGCGCGCGTCGCCGCGGCGAGATCCTGGGGGATTCCGATGTCACCACGGAGCGCCGCTGGCTCTCGCCCGCGGCACGGCCCGCGCCCCGGGGGCGGGTGGTGGGCGCTGCGGTGCGGGGCCGGCTGCTCCCGGGGGAACTGATTACGGAGCAGCACCTGGCGCCCCCGGTCATCGTTCAGAAGGGCGACCAGGTCATGGTCCGGTGCCTCGCGGGGAGCGTCGTCGTGACGATGCGGGCCCGGGCTTTGGGGGATGCCAGGGAGGGCGAGACGGTCCCGCTCGAATCCCTCGACCGGCCGGGCAGCACCTTCGAGGCACGCATGGACGGCCGCGGCCGCGCGGTGCTTCTTTCCGCCAGGCCGCCCCGCGCACGCTAAGGAGTTTCCCGTGAAAGCCACGCTCGCCCTCGTCGTCTTCTCGCTGACCGCGGCCGCCTCCGCCCAGAGCCTGATGATCCCCCCCACCACCGCGCCGACGTCCGGGGGGCTGGTGCGCGAGGGGACGGAACTCGAGCAGCTGAGCGTGATGGCGATCAAGCCGCCGCGGCCGCGGGAGTTCAAGATGCACGACCTGGTCACGATCATCATCGACGAGACCAGCCGGCAGGAGGCGGAGCAGTCGCTGAAGACGGACAAGAAGTACGACAACAGCTCGACGCTGAACGCGATCCTGGATCCGTGGGAGCTGCTGGAGGCGCGGCTCCGGGGGGGCAAGACGACGGACCTGACGCTGCTCGACATCGCCAACAAGAACAAGTTCGACGGCAAGGGCAACTACGAGCGCGAGGACCGCTTCCAGATGAAGATCCAGGCCGAGATCATCGATGTCAAGCCCAACGGCGTGCTGGTGCTGGAGGCTCGGAAGTACATCAACAAGAACGGGGAGACGCAGGAGACGGTGCTGGGGGGCATCTGCCGGCAGGACGACGTGACGCAGAGCAACACGGTTTTCTCGAGCCAGCTGGCGAACCTCACGATCGACAGCAAGAACACGGGGCAGGTGGACAAGGCGGGGAAGAAGGGGCTGATCCCCCGGGTGCTCGACACGCTCTTTGCGTTCTAGCGGTCAGGGCTCGTGCCCCCAGGGCTCGATGTGGATGAGCACATCGGCGATGCGGGGGTTGCGCCGGCGGATGGCGTCCTTGACGCTGTGCCCGAGCGCGTGGGACTCGCGGACGGTCATCTCCGGCGAGACGCGCACGTGCATATCGACGAAGTAGTGGAGGCCGCTCTTGCGGGCGGTGACCTTGTGGGTGTTGAGGACGCCCGGCGTGCTCTCCGCGACGGCGGCGGCCTGCTCGACGATGTCGGGCGACCCGGCGTCCATCAGCTCGTGCACCGGGCGGCGGAAGAGGAGCACGCCGTTGGCCATGATGATGCCCGAGGCCACGAGCGCGGCCGCGGCGTCGCCCCAGCGGATTCCGCCCAGGGCCGAGGCGGCGATGCCGACCAGCGCGGCCAGGCTGGTGATGGCGTCGGCGCGGTGGTGCCAGGCGTCGACGTGGACGGCGCCGCTGCCCGTCTGCCGGGCGCCGCGGCGGACGACGCGGAAGAGCACCTCCTTGACCACGATGACGGCGATGAGCACCCAGAGGGTGAAGAGTTTCGGGGGGGCGGAGGGGTTGAAGAGCTCGCCGGCAGCGCGGACGGCGATGCCGAGCCCGGCGACGAAGACCATCATGGCCACCAGCATGGCGGCGATGGTCTCGGCGCGGCCGTGGCCGTAGGGGTGGTTCTCGTCGGCCGGCTTTCCGGCGATGTGGAGGCCGCCCCAGATCACGGCGGAGCCGGCGAGGTCGACCATGGATTCGACGGCGTCGGCGACGAGGGCGTGCGACCCGCCGAGCAGGCCCGCGACGAGCTTGACGGCCGCGAGCCCCAGGTTGGCGAGCATCCCCGTGAGGGCCAGCCGCCGGCCTCGGGCGATGTCGGGGGCGATGGGCATGCCGGTCCTTCGCGACGTTCGGAGCGGGCGGGGTCAGGGGTCGACGCGGACGAAGGTGCCGCGGTCGCGGTCCTTGGTGACGCCGGGGAACTTGAGGGCGCGGCCGTGGGCCACGCAGTACACGCCGGGGGCGAGGACGCCGGTGGCGAAGACGGCCTCGGTGAGGTTCTGCAGGGCGTCGGACCGGGTCATCTCGTAGGGGCGCATGGCCCCGGTGAGTACGATCGGCACGCGCGGCGCGATCTCGGCGGCGAGGCGGTCGCCGGTGACGGTGAGCGTGTCGGTGCCGTGCAGGATGACGACGCCGGCGCAGTCGGCGGCGGTCTCGGCGCCGGCGACGCGGACGGCCTCGACGATGCGCTCGCGGTCCTGGTCGGTGAGGACGAGGCTGTCCTTGCTCATGAGCTCGATGATGCGGACGGTAGTGTCCTCGAGGCGGAGGCGGCTGAGCATGCGGCGGACGATCGAGCCGCGGTTGATGAGCTGGCCGCTGCCCTCGTCGTAGGTTTTCTCGATGGTGCCGCCGGTGGTGATGAGGGTGATCGATCGCATCGCGTGCTCGCGGGGGTGCGGGTCGGCCCCAAGTGTAAGGCGGTCCCCAAAAGAACAAGGCCCCCGGTTACGGGAGCCTCGTGGCCTCCTATGCACCTGACTTATCCGCCGCGGCGGACGACCCGGCTCCGCCGGGGGGTTGGGATCGGCCTCAGGCCTTGATCCCGGTGATCCTGACCGACGTGTAGCGCTGGCGGTGGCCGGTCTTTTTCTTGAAGGCTTTCTTAGTGCGGAACTTGTGGATGTAGAGCTTTTCGCCCTGGACGACGGGCTCGACGACCTCGGCGGTGACGGTGGCGCCCTGGACGTAGGGGAGGCCGATGCGGGCCTCCGCGCCGTCGGAGGAGACCATCAGGACCTTGCCGAAGGTGACTTTGTGGCCGGGCTGGGCGGCGCCGCCCTCGAGCAGATCGACCAGGACGGTCTCACCCTCGATAACCTTGCGCTGGGACCCGGACTCTTCGATGATCGCGTACATGGGGTAGGGCTCCGACAATGGACCGCAATAGTAGGCGGTCGCCGGGGCGGGGCAACCCGGGGAAAGGGCGTCCGCGAGGGGGGGCCACCCCGCGGCAACGGGCCAAAAACAAGGACGCCCGCGCCAAGGGGCGCGGGCGTCCGGTTCGGCTGGAGCGATCGGGCGTCGGTTACGGGCAACCGGCGGCGAAGCTCTGGAGGAAGCAGGTGAAGTCGGCCACGTTCAGGACCGGGGCCGTGGTGCTCTGGTCGCAGTTGGCGTAGGAATCGCCGGCGGCGAAGTGCTGGAGGAAGCAGGTGAAGTCCGCCACGTTGAGGATGGGGGCGGTGGTGGAGTTGTCGCAGTTGGCGTAGCAGCCGCCCGTGCCGCCGCTGCCGTAGCAGGCGCCGGTGAGGGCGATGGTGTAGTTGCCGGACCCGCCGCCGCCGCTGTAGGAGGCCATGGGGTTGGCAGCGCCGGGGCCGTCCGGGGCGCGCTCGACGCCGTAGGGCGTGTCGAGCCAGAGCTCCTGGAAGCCGGCGTCGACGGCGTCGTTATCGAAGGTGCTGACCGCGACGAAGAACGTGCCCGCGGGGAGCGCGGCGGTGAACATGTTGGTGAGGGTCGACTGGAGGCCGGTCGAGTCGTCGTTGAAGGAGACGCCGTTGCCGGTGGCGTTGAAGAGGAAGAGCTGGCTGTCGATGGCGGTGCCGCCGACGGTGGTGGCCGAGAAGTTGGCCGGGTCGCAGATGGTGATCTGGTACATGTCGGCGTCGGCGGCGAGGGTGCCGCGGATCTCGGTGAGGGGGGTGCTGGTCGAGGCGCCCGCGGTGACCTGGCCGGCGCCGAAAGTGTCGCCCGCATCGCCCTGCTCGAGCCAGACGCCCGCGGGCATCGGGCATGCCTGGGAGCAGTCGGTGTTGTCGCCGCGGTACGTGCCGCCCTGGCCGGTGCAGTTGGCGGAGGTGGTGACCACGCAGCTGCCGCTGGTGAGGCAGCAGGAGCCGGTCACGGGCGGGGTGCCGCCGAGGTTGTAGAACAGGCTGCCGTTCCAGACGCGGGGGAAGAAGGGCAGGCCGTCGAAGGGCACGTTGGACGCGGAACCGAGGTTCAGCGTCAGGTCGGCGTTGGAGAAGGACTGGTTGGTGCCGGTGCCGTTGGTGTAGTGGTGCGAGCC
>JAEYVB010000001.1 GCA_023429345.1 Planctomycetota bacterium | reverse complement strand
CGGCGGACGTGGCGGGGGGGGGGGGTGTGCACGCGGCGCGGATGGAGCCGCCGCGGCGGCTGGCGGGGGAGCCGGTGCGGTTCGCGATGTCGGTGGAGGCCGAGCACAGCGACCAGAGCGTGATGGGACGGCTGGTGGAGCGGCTGGGGGGGGATGAGGAGTCGCTGCGGCTGGACAGCCAGGCCAAGTACGCGGTGGTGGCGCGGGGGCAGGCGGATGCGTACATTCGGATCCCGACGCGCCCCGCCCCCCACAGCTACACGGAGTGGATCTGGGACCACGCGGCCGGCGCGATCATCGCGGCGGAGGCCGGGTGCGCGGTGACGGACATGGACGGGCGGGCGCTGGACTTCGGGCACGGGCGCAAGCTGGCGAAGAACCGCGGGATCGTGGCGGCGCCGGCGGAGGTGCACGGGCGGATTTTGGGCGCGCTGCGCGAACTGGGGGCGTGAGGCAGAGGCGGGGCTCGGCCCGCGGGTGAGCGAATGCTGTTCGGCTCCCTACCATCCGCCCCATGCCAGACGCGATCCGGATCCAAGGGGTGACCAAGACGTTCGGGCCCAAGGTGGCGGTGAACGACCTGGATTTGACGATCCCCCAAGGGGGGATCTACGGGTTCATCGGGCCCAACGGCGCCGGCAAGACCACGACGATCCGGATGATCATGTCGATCTACTTCCCCGACCGGGGGGAGATCTCGGTGCTGGGCAAGCGCTCGGCGGCGGAGAGCAAGGACCTGATCGGGTACCTGCCCGAGGAGCGGGGGCTGTACCGCAAGATGCGCGTTGGGCGGTTCCTCGAGTACATGGCGGGGCTCAAGGGGATGCGGGGCCCCGGGGTGCGGCGGACCGTGCACGACTGGCTGGAGCGGGTGCAGCTCGCGGATGTGATCCACAAGCGCTGCCAGGAGCTCTCCAAGGGGATGCAGCAGAAGGTGCAGTTCCTCTCGGCGATCATCCACGAGCCGCGGCTGATCATCCTCGACGAGCCCTTCTCGGGGCTGGACCCGGTGAACGCGCGGCTGATGCGCGACCTGATCCACGGGCTCGAGGGGGAAGGGAAGACGATCATCTTCTCGACGCACGTGATGCAGCACGCCGAGCAGATCTGCGACCACGTGGTGATGATCAACCGCGGGACGAAGGTGCTCGATGCGCCGCTGGCGGAGATCCACGCGCGCTTCGACCCCAGGAGCCTGCTGGTGGAGCCGGCGCGATCGGGGGGGGGCGAGGGGTCCGATCCGGCGGCGGCGCTGCGGATGGTGCCGGGGGTGAGGGAGGTGCGGCCCGCCGGGCGCGGGACCGCGCTGGAACTGGACCTGGTCGAGGGCGCCGACCCGTCGGAGGTGCTGCGGCGGGTGGTGCTCGGGGCGCCGGTGATGAAGGTCGAAGTGCAGCGGGCGTCGCTGGAGGACATCTTCATCGACCTGGTCGAGGATCGCGGCGGCGGTGGTGTGCCCCGCGAGGCGTTGCGGGAGGATGCGGAGGTAGCCGGTGCGTAGAACAGGCCTGGTGGCGCGGCGCGAGTTTGTATCGACGGTGATGACCAAGGGGTTCGTCGTCGGGGTGCTGGTCCTGCCGCTGGTGATGATGGGGGTGATGCTCCTGATCCCGCTCCTGGTCAGCGGCAAGCCGCCGAAGGTGGCGGGGACGGTCGCGGTGATCGACCGGAGCGGGCGCGTGCTGCCGATCATCCAGGAGCGCATCGAGCCGGGAGCGCTGACCGAGACGATGGAGCGGCGGATGCGGCGGACCATGGACCGCGCCGGGCGCGTGATGAGCGACTTTCTCGGGAGCGAGCGGTCGGGGACGGCGATGGGGATGGCCTCGGCGGCGGCGGCGGTGGATGCGCCCGACCTGAAAGTCGTGCCGCTCCCGGCGGGTACCGACATCGAGAAGGAGAAGGAGTTGCTGCGCGGGCCCAAGAGCGGGGCGGAGACGCGGCTGGCGCTGGTGGTGATCGAGGAGGGGGCGATGACGCCCGTGATCCAGGAGGGCCACGTCGAGGAGGACCCGCCGTACCAGGCCTACGTGCGGACGATGCTGGACGAGCGCGTGCAGCACCTGATGCTCGACCAGGTGCGGGAGGCGATCGTCGACGCGCGGATCCTGAGCCTCAACGCCGACCCCGACGCGATCCGCGCCATCAGCGAGATCCCCCCGGTGCCGGTCCGCACCGTGACCGAGGGCGGGGAGCGGCCGACGCTCCAGGGGATGCAGTACATGGTGCCCGTGGCCTTCATGCTGCTGCTGATGATCTCGTCGTTCACGGGCGGGCAGTACCTCCTGACCACGACGATCGAGGAGAAGAGCAACCGCATCATGGAGGTGCTGCTCAGCGCGGTCTCGCCGCGGGAACTGATGGTCGGCAAGATCATCGGGCAGATGGGCGTGGGGCTGCTGATCCTGATGATCTACAGCGGGCTGGGGCTGGGGGCGCTGCTCACCTTCCGGCTCACCGACATGCTGAGCGGGGCCAACATCGCGTACCTGCTGGTGTTCTTCTTCATCGCGTTCTTCCTGGTGGCCTCGCTGATGGCGGCGATCGGGAGCGCGGTGACGGAGGTGCACGAGGCCCAGTCGCTCCTGGGGGCGGTGATGCTGGTCTTCCTGGTGCCCTGGCTCCTGATGCCGGCCATCGTGCAGGACCCCAACTCGAGCCTGGCGGTCGTCCTCAGCATGGTGCCGCCCGTGTGCCCCTTCGTCATGGTGGCCCGGATCGCCGCTTCCACCACCCCCATCCCGGCGTGGCAGATCGGCGTCTCCATCGCCGTCGGGCTGCTGTCGGTGGTGCTCGCGGCCTGGGCCGCGGCCAAGATCTTCCGGATCGGCGTCCTGATGTACGGCAAGCCGCCGAATCTCTGGACGCTGCTGAAATGGGTGAGGATGGCGTGAAGAAGAAGCGGGGCGGCGGCCGGCCGCGGGGTTCGCGCAGAACGAAGGGGAGCGGCGCGGGCCCCCGGCTGGACAAGTACGACTGCTACGAACTGTGCGTGCAGAACCCGGCGCGGATGGCGCCCTTTCTCCGGGCGGTGCACGGGGGCGACCCGATCATCCTGCGCGAGGACTTCTGCGGGACCGGGGGCGTGTGCCGGGCGTGGGCGTCGATGACCCCCCTCGCCGCCGGGAGACGTCGGCGGGCGCTCCGGGCGATCGGCGTGGACCGCGACCCGGAGCCGCTGGCGCGGTCGCGCGGCGTTGCCGGGGTCCGCGTGGTCCGGAGCGATGTGCGCGACTGCGACGCCGCGGCCGATGTGCTGACGGCGACCAACTTCTCCATCGGGTACTGGCACACGCGCCGCGACCTTGTGCGGTACCTGAAGCTCTGCCGCGCGCGGGTGCGGCCGGGGGGCGTGTTTGTCTGCGATACCTACGGGGGGGCCACCGCGTTCACCACGGGGACGCTGACCCGCGATGTGTGGCTCGACGATGGGGTCCGGGTCCGCTACACCTGGGAGCAGCGCGAGGCCGACCCGCTGACCGGGCGGGTGCTGGATGTGCTCCACTTCCGGGCCGACCGCGCGGGGGATGTGATCTTCGAGCAGTCCGACGCCTTCACCTACGACTGGCGGCTGTGGTCGGTCCCGGAGCTGCGGGAGGCGCTGAGGGATGCCGGTTTCGCAGAGGTGCTGGTCTACGCCGAGCTCGCCGATGCGGTCGACTCGGAGGGTCGGGTCTATGTTCGGCCGGTCGCGGGGCCCGAGGACCTCGACGAGAGCTTCGTGGTCCTGATCGCGGCGCGGGCGCCTGACGCGGGGCGGTGATACGTGTTTTGATAGGGTAACCCGCGTTGTTAGACCCGCGGAAGCGGAACTCCCGAACCTACCGCGGTTTCTGAGCGGGAGGATTTCGCCCGTTTCCGGCAAAATCGGTCTTTATTCGGGTGGTGCCGGGTAATCCGGAGTGTATCTTCTTTAATTGGGTGCCACCCCGCCTCCCCGGGTGTTCCGGGTGTGGGTGCGGCCCCATGTGAAGGGAATGTCGAATATGTCGTTCAAGATCAGCGCAGCCGCGATCATCGCGGCGACAGGCCTCTGTACCTCCGCACTCGCGCAGACCGCGTACCCGGAGGTCGAGCCCAACGAGTCCAAGGCGGAGGCCAACGGGACCTTCACGCTCGTCGCCGGTGACACGATCACCGGCACGGCGACGGGGACCACAACCACCAGCGCCGACTATTTTCGGGTGAAGACCGCCGCGGCCGCCCCGGGCATCTACATGCACCGCCTCGCTCTCACGACGACCGGCACGGCCGGGCACATCGGCACGGTCCGCGGCCTGAACCAGTCCGGCGGCGTGATCGGGACCACGGACAGCACAGCGCAGACGAGCGTCACGACGAGCACGCCGCCGCGGATGGTCCAGTGGTTCGGCTTCGGCAAGGAGGAGGAGCTCTACTACCGCGTCACGGGCACCTCGAGCACATCCGACTACACGTCGACCTACAGCGTTGAGCCGGTGGCGCCGACGGAGATCGGGCCGTTCCAGGCGGGCGAGATGACGATCTCGACGGTGGTCGCGACGGGCCAGGTCGACACCGACCTCTGGGTCTTCGACGAGAACTTCAACGCGATCCCCGGCTTCGGCAACGACGACCAGTTCGGCACGACCTCGACGGGCTCGCACCTGGTGCGCAACTTCCCGGCGGGCACGTACTACCTGGCGGTCTCACGAACGAACCTCGCGACCAACCAGGCCGCCCCCGCCGACGACGACGACCGCGCCGGCATCGTGCTGGACTTCCCCAACGCGGTCCTTGCGTCGAGCACGACCACGACGGGCAACATCGGCTTCACCGTCACGGACGGCCTGGGCACGCAGAGCTTCCCCGCGACCGTCGCCGGGCAGTACACGGTGACGTGGCACAAGCTGACCGTCACCGGCACCTCGGACACCGGCGGCTGCTGCTTCGCGGACGGGACCTGCACGCTCGTGACCTCCGTCGACTGCGCGCTCACCGGCGGCGTGTGGGCCGGCGCGGGCACGACCTGCGTCACGGCCAACTGCCCGCAGCCGGGCGCCTGCTGCCTCCTGGACGGCACCTGCACCGTCGTCGCCGAGGCGCAGTGCATCGCGCTCGGCGGGCTGTACTCC
>JAEYVB010000149.1 GCA_023429345.1 Planctomycetota bacterium | reverse complement strand
ACTGGATCCAGAGGTCCGCCGGCTTCCCGCCCTCGACCACCACGACCGGGTCCGCCGCGGGCGTCATCGTCACGCCATCCGGCACAGGCGCATCCCCACCCGCCACCACTTGACCGGAAAGCGGCGGGGCGACGGGGGGCGCTGCCCCCTCGGCCGCGCTCAATGACTTCTCCCAATCGGCATAGTCAGCAAAGCTGCGGCGGATGAACCCGCGGGACAGGAGGAAGTTGCTGATAAGAAGGCCGGCAGCGCCCCCGAGCGCGACGCCGATCCCGCCCCAGCCGATCAGCCCGGGCGTCGGGATGGCCCAGATCTCGTCGGTGGCGCGGTTGAAGTTGCGGACCAGGCCCCCGAGCCACGCGGCGTGCAGGGGATGCACGACGACGGCCGCGATCGCCGGGAGCCACGTGAGCTGGAGCGGGATCGTGAACGTCTTGGCGTCCACGAGCGTCATGGCTACCAGCGACCCCAGCAGCACCAGCAGGAGCGCGAACGTCGGCCAGATCCGCAGGGCATCGTTCGCCGACCAGACGGGCCGGAACTGGCCCCAGTCGATCCCCCAGAGGTGCGCCCCGTGCTGGGGGATGACGAACCACTGCGCGTAGAAGAGCGCAAAGAGGAGCCCGACCGCGAGCTCGACCAGCGGGTACTCCGCCGAGATCGGGTTCCTGCAGTAGCGGCACTTGCCGCGCAGGAGCAGCCACCCCAGGACGGGGATGTTGTCCTTCCACCGGAGCCTGGTCCCGCACTTCGGGCACCGCGAGGGAGGGCTGACGATGCTGATGCCGCGGGGCATCCGGTACACGATCACGTTGATGAGCGAGCCCAGGCTGGCGCCGTACGCGAACACAAAGAACGCCCAGGTCGCCTTCAGCCCCCACTGCAGCATCTCGAGGGTCATCAGCTTCCCTGCTCCGTTCGTGGCGCCGGCTCGGCGCGGTCGGCCTGCATCTGGCCGGTCAGCTCTTCGACCCGCTGCTCGGCCCGCTCGAGCACCTGCCGGCACCGGCGGATGAGGGCGACGCCCCGCTCGTACTCGCCGATCGACTGCTCCAGCCCCACCTCGCCGGACTCGATCCGGTCGATGATCCGCTCGACCTCCTCGACCGCCCTCTCGAAATCCAGTTCGGCGGGGCTCGGGTTGTCGGGCGTCGGATCGGGCACGGGCGGCTCCTGGCGGGGGAATCGTGAGGCCGAGAGATTATTGATCGGCCCGGAACAGGTCCATCTGCTCACGAGGAACCGAGATTCTTGCCGATTTCCGCCGGGTGGCCCGCCGGGCCGCCTCCTCGGCCGTGGCCCGCGGGGCCCCGCCGCCCGAAACCGTCGAGCGGATCTCGCCATCGGCAACGCGGGTGATGAGGCCCTGACCCGGCGAAACATCCCCCACGGACCGGACCAGCCCGCCCCCCTCCCGCAGCGTGTAGCTGTACCCCCGCCGCAGCACGCTCTCCGGGCCGACCGCGTCGAGCTGCCGGCCCAGGGCGACCAGCCGATCCCCCGCCCGGTCGAGCCGCACGTCGATACCCCGTCCCAGCCGGTCCTCCAGCGCCGACGGGTCCGCCGCCGCGATCCTCGCACGGACCGCCGCCGAAAGCCGCACCGTCACCCCATCGAGGACCGCGCCCCGCCGCGCCTGCATGGCCGCGGGCCGGAACGCCTCGAGCTTCCCCGCCAGCCGTTCGAGACGGGCCGTCGCGTTCCGGGCCCGCGATCCCGCGGCCGCGCGGAGGTGCTTCGCCACCGTCTCCAGGTGGCGGCGCTCGCGGTCGATCCCGGCGCGGGGGTCGGCAAAGAAGGGATGCCGCGCGACGGTCACGACGCGCCGGCGGCGGTCCTTGAGCCCGCGCAGCGCGGAGGCGTGCATCCGCCGCTCGAGAGAATCGAGCTGCTCGATCAGCAAGCGGCGGTCCGGCGTGAGCCGCATCGCCGCCTGCGTCGGCGTCGCGCAGCGCAGGTCGGCCACAAGCTCGGCGATCGTCGTGTCCGTCTCGTGGCCGATGGCCGCCACAACCGGGATCGTGGACCGCACGATCGCCTCGGCCACGATCCGCTCGTTGAACGCCCACAGGTCCTCCATCGACCCCCCGCCCCGGGTGACGAGGATCACCTCCGGACGGCCCGGCCCCCCCAGGGTCCCCAGCCAGCGGACCGCGGCCGCGACCTCCTCCGCCGCCCCCTGGCCCTGGACGCGGACGTCGACGAGCTGCACCAGCGTGGAAGGGCACCGCTTGCGCATGGTGTCCAGAACATCCTGGAGCGCGGCCGCGCTGCGGCTGGTGACCACCGCGACACGCTTGGGGCACGACGGGATCGGCCGCTTGCGCGCCGGGTCGAACCAGCCGAGCCCGCGGAGTTCCTCGCACAGCGCGCGGAAAGCAAGCTCCAGCGCCCCCGCCCCGACCGGCTCGATCTTCTCGACGAGCAGCGAGACCTTCCCCTGCTTGTCGTAGAAATCGATCCGCCCGGTGACCACCACCTCCTGCCCGTTGCGCGGCGTGAACAGCGCCTTGCGCGCGGCCGTGGCGAACATCGCGCAGTTCACCACCGCCCCGGCATCCTTCAGGTCGAAGTACCAGTGCGTGCGCTCGCGGAACCCCGACACCTCGCCGATCACGCGGAGCTTCGCCGGCAGCCCGGCGGACAGCGCGTGGGAGATGCGCCCGGCGAGTTGCGACACGCTCATGGGCGCCTCGGCCGCGCGGTCCGATTCGCGCTGGATCGCCCGCGCCTGGGCCATCCTCGCGGGATCGAAGGGGAGCCGCTCGCTCATGGTCGCGGTATCACCGGGGCACGGTCAGGCCCGCTTGGCGGCGATGCGTTCCGGGCTGGGCACGCGGACCGCCCGGGCCAGGCGGCACACCTCCAGCAGCCGGATCACGTAATAGCTCAGGTCGAACTCCCACCAGCGCAGCCCGTGACGGGCCGAGGTCGGGAAGGCGTGGTGGTTGTTGTGCCACCCCTCGCCCATCGCCAGCACCCCCATGATCGGGTTGTTCCGGCTCTCGTCGTGGCTGCGGAAGGGCTTGGAGCCCCACAGGTGGCAGACGCTGTTGACGCTCCACGTCACGTGGTGGACGAGGAAAATGCGGGCCAGGCCGCCCCACAGGAACCCCAGCAACGCCCCCGTCCAGGACAGGGTGAGCAGCCCCCCGAGGAGCGCCGGGATCAGCAGCCCCAGCAGCACCCAGACCGGGAACAGCCTGCTCACGCTCCGGACGATCCGGTCCTGAAGCAGGTCGGGGACGTACTTCTCCGACCCCATGTCCGGCCGCGAGAGCAGCCACCCCATGTGGGCGTGCCAGAACCCCTTGAGCATGGCCCAAACGCCCTCCCCCCCGTGCATGTGCGGGGAGTGCGGGTCGTCCTTGGTGTCGCTGTGCTGGTGGTGCTGGCGGTGCATGGCCGCCCACGCGATCACCGGCCCCTCGACGGCCATGGAGCCGAGCACGCCCAGGAGCGCCTTGACCGGCTTGACCGCCTCGAACGACTTGTGCGTGAAGAGCCGGTGGAAGCCCACCGTAATGCCCAGCCCCGTCGCGAGATACATCACGACCAGGAGGGCCAGATGCACCCAGTTCACCGCCGTGCCCCAGAGCAGGATCACGGCCGCGAGGAACCCCAGAAACGGAACGATGACGATGACGAGGTTCGCGATGCGGAGGCGAAGAGGATGTGCCTCGATCGCTTGAAATGGCTTTTCGATGGTGTCGGCCCTTGGGTGTGAATCGCGATTCATGATAGCAGGTCCTCCCCCCCTGCCGTGGTATACTCGCCCAGCGCCGGGACCCCCCACGGGCGGAACCCCGGCGCAACCGACGCTCGACCTCGGCCCGAGTTTTAGCACCGGTTCTGCAACGTCCCTCGGGCTCAGGATCGCAGTCTCATGAAGATTTACGTCGGCAACCTGTCGTTCAATACGTCAGAGGATTCTCTTCGCGCGCTCTTCGAGCAGCACGGCGAAGTGCGGTCCGCATCCATGGCCACCGACCGCGACACCGGCCGCCCCCGCGGCTTCGGCTTTGTCGAGATGGACGACCAGGGCCAGGCACAGGCCGCGATCGCCGCCCTCAACGGCGTTGAGCTCGACGGCCGCCAGCTCACCGTCAACGAGGCCCGTCCCAAGCCCGCCGGCGGCGGATTCGGCGGGGGTGGCGGCGGCGGCCGGGGCGGCTACGGCGGCCGCGGCGGCGGTGGTGGCGGCGGTGGCGGTGGCCGTCGCGGCGGCTGGTAATCCGCCCGATCACGCGAACCAACAAAAACCCCGGCG
>JAEYVB010000401.1 GCA_023429345.1 Planctomycetota bacterium | reverse complement strand
GTACACGCCCCGGCGGCTCGAAGACCTGATCAAGGACCTGGGCATCGAGGACGATGCGGAGTTCGGCCAGGCCCTCGACCAGTTGGAGCAGGAGGGGCTCGTCGATATCACCGAGGGGGGCCTGATCTCGCTGCCGTCCATGGGCGACCAGGGGGGCGAGGTGCTGGGCACCTTCAAGCGGAACCCTAAAGGCTTTGGGTTCGTGCGCACCGACGACCCGCTGCACGAGGGCGACCTCTTCATCCCCCCCGACGCCGCGGGCGATGCTCTCACGGGCGATCGCGTGCGGGTGCGGGTGCGCCACGACAAGCGCCGCGGCGGCACGGGCAGCATGGACCGGAGCCCCTTCGTCGGCCAGATCATCGAGGTGGTGGAGCGCAAGCGGGCGCAGTTCACCGGCGAGTTGCGGAAGCAGGGATCGCAGTGGCTGGTGCTGCCCGACGGCAAGGAGCTGCGCGACCCCGTCGTCGTGCGCGACCCCCAGGCCAAGAACGCCAAGGAGGGGGACAAGGTCGTCATCGAGCTCCTGGAATACCCGCAGGCCAGCGGCGACTACGGCGGAGGCATGCTGCTGGGCGAGGGCGTGATCGTCCGCGTGCTCGGCGCCAGCGGCGAGCCGGACGTCGAGACGCAGGCGGTCATCGCCGCCTTCGCGCTCCCGGGCGAGTTCCCCGAGGATTGCCTGGAGCAGGCGCGGACCGTGGCCGGGAGCTTCGACGAAGAGTTCCGCGCGTTGGAGAGAGCGCCGCGCGACCAGAACGGGCAGATCCAGACCGGCGGCCTGCCCCGCCTGGACCTGACCAAAGAGTTCATCATCACCATCGACCCGCCCGATGCGAAGGACTACGACGACGCGATCTCGATAATGCGGACGGGGAGCGGCTGGGAGCTGGGCGTGCACATCGCCGATGTGGCCCACTGGATCGCGCCGGGCTCGCCCCTGGACGAGGAGGCCAAGGAGCGGGGCAACTCAGTCTACCTGCCGCGGCTGGTGATCCCGATGCTCCCCGAGATCCTCTCGAACGGGATCTGCTCGCTGCAGGAGGGGGTGCCGCGGTTCTGCAAGTCCGCGTTCATGAGCTACGACAACGACGGGAACGTGCGGACCGAGGGCGCGGCGAGCACGCTGATCCACTCGAGCAAGCGGCTGACTTATCTGGAGGCCCAGGCGCTGATCGACGGGAACCAGGAGGAGGCCAAGCGCCACGCCAAGACCGAGCCCAACTACACGCCCCAGCTCCTCGAGACGCTCAAGGAGATGAACACCCTGGCCCGGCGGGTCCAGGAGCGGCGGCGGCGGCGGGGCATGATCTCCCTCGAGCTGCCGGATGTGGTCCTGATCTTCGACGACGACGGGCGCGTGGTGGATGCCGAGCGCGAGGACGACGCGTACACCCACACGCTGATCGAGATGTTCATGGTCGAGGCCAACGAGGTGCTGGCCCGGCTCTTCGAGAAGGTCAACGTGCCCCTCCTGCGCCGCGTCCACCCCGAGCCGACGCCGGGGGATGTGGACGACATGCGCAAGGCCGCGAAGGTGGCTGGCTTCAGCATCCCGCCCAACCCCACGCGCGAGCAGCTCCAGGCGCTCCTGGACGCCACCCGCGGCACGCCCGCGGCCCGCGCGGTCCACATGGCCGTGCTCCGCACGCTGACCAAGGCCGAGTACTCGCCGGCGCTGATCGGGCACTTCGCGCTGGCCTCGACAGCGTACGCCCACTTCACCAGCCCCATCCGCCGCTACGCCGACCTGACGGTGCACCGCGCGCTGGCCGAGTACCTGAAGCTCACCGACAACGGGCGCAACCGTCCGCGCGCCGAGGGCGATGTGGCCCGGATCGGCCGCAAGCTCCGCGAGTCGCCGGCGTGCCCCGACGAGGGGACGCTGGTGCAGATCGGCCGCCACATCACCATGACCGAGGAGAACGCCGAGGAGGCCGAGCGGCAGCTGCGGCAGTTCCTGGTGCTCCAGCTCCTCACCGAGCACATCGGGGAATCGTTCAAGGGCGTGGTTACCGGGGTCAGCATGCGGGGCGTGTTCGTGCAGCTCGACAAGTACCTGGTGGACGGCATCATCAAGGTCTCGGACCTGCCCGGCGATGTCACGCGCTCGAGCAAGGCCCCGCTCTGGAAGGTGGATCACCGCACCGGGGCGCTGGTCGACCAGAACTCCGGACGCTCGTTCAACATGGGCGACACGGTGCTGGTGCGGGTCGCCCAGGTAGACCTGGCCAAGCGGCAGATGGACCTCGTCCTCGACGATGCCGCCTCCCGCGCGGCGGGCAAGAGCAAGCTCCCAAAGCTCGCGCTCCAGGGCGGCGGCGGCGGGATCGGCCACGCCGAGGGCGGCTTCAAGGCCCTGGACTTCAACAAGATGTCCGGCGGGCAGCGCCGCAGCCGCAAGAGCAAGGCCCGCGACAAGGGCAAGAAGGACTACCGGCGCGACAAGAAGAAGTAGCCCGTCAGGGGCGGCCGGCGGCGCGGGCGATGCGGAGGCTGTGCCGCAGGTCGGCCATCGCCGCGGCCGCGGGCTTGGGCTGGGCGTTCTCGGCGACCAGTCCGGCGTGCGGCAGGTCCGCCCCCGGGCGGTCGTAGAGCTCCTGCCAGCAGACGCTGGAGATGTAGGGCTTGGAGAGGGCCACCGAGACGAACTGGGTAAGCCAGCGGGCCTGGGTCTCGGGGCTCCACGGCGTGTGCCACGTCCCCGGGTTCACGGGGAGGGGCGGGCTTTTCTCGACCGTGCGGGTGGCGGGCGCCGCGGTGAGCGGCTGGCCCGGGGCGCCCAGCGCGGTGACGGTCATGGGCTTGTCGAGCTCGGCGTAGCGGTCGAGCAGGTCGGAGAACTGCGCCAGGTCGCGGCTGGTGCGGGAGAGGTGGGGCTGGCCCATCAGGATCTTGAGGGCGTAGGCGTCGATCGAGATGCCGGCCTGCGCGATCATCTCGGCGTACATCTTCGGCGGCATCGAGCGCTTGTTGCGGGCGAAGTACTCGCCCCAGGGGCGGTCGATCTCGATCTGGATCTTGGCGGCGGGATGGATCTTCTTGACCAGCAGCGCGCACATGCGCGTCAGGTCCATCATCTTCTCGAGGTTCAGCGGGAAGGTCTCGTTGACGTGCAGGCCGGAGCACACGGTCCAGCGGGCGATGGTGCGCCGGTAGCGGGTGACGAGCGTCTTGATGTGCTCGTACACCAGCTCGCGCAGCGTCTCGTAGTCGTGCTCCCAGATGTAGAGCCACTCGGGGACGCAGATCTCGTTGAAGCAGATGAGGGGGCCGGCGTGGACCTGGAGCCGCGCCGTGCGCACGGCCCACTCGATCCAGCGGTCGGTCTTCTGGAAGGCGTACTTCCCCTCCGTGGGCTCCATGTCGATCCAGCGCATCGGCATGGAGACAAAGTCGCTGGTCGCCTGGACGATCCTGGTCAGCTCGGGCGTGAAGGTCGCCGGGTCGACCGAGCACCCCAGGAGCGCGGGCTGGGGCAGCACGAGGCCCGCGGCGTCGGGGTTCTTGACGGCGCCCTCGGGGAGCATGCGGTCGGCGCTGGCCTCCTCGGCGCGGTCCTCGGCGGAGGCGAAGAGGCTCCCGTCGAGGCGGCCCTTGAGCTGACGCGTGGCCTGGTGGGCGGCGAGCCGCTCGCTGGCGTCGAGGGACAGGGCCAGCGCCTGCCGCGCCGCGATATCGGCCTCGAGGATGGAGGCGGGGTCCGGGCGGCGCGTTGGGCCGGTGCGGTCCTTGTGGCAGAGGGCGACGAGGGCGTGCGTGAACTCGGCCCGGGCCTGCTCGAGCTGGCCCATGGCGGGGTGCTCGGGAGGCAGGTCGAAGAGGCCCCAGTCCTCGAGCTTGTTCAGGACCAGCATGATGCGGTGGCGCGCGAGCTCCAGGCTCAGGAGGTAGGGCTCCTGCCGGTCGGGGAGGAGGCTCGTCCGTAGGGTGAGGAGGCCCAAAGGGACGTTTTCGAGGTTGACAGGGAACTGGAGGGCGATGGCCGCGGCGTCGGTGGTGGGCTTCTCGCAAATGACGACGCCGTTCTCGAAGCGGATGTCGCCCTGGACGGGGATGTCGTCGGGTCCGAGGAGGTGGGCAGCGCCCAGGGGCCATTCCCGCGCGGGGCCGGAGCTATCGAAGACGGCGAAGCTCAACATACCGGCGGGGGACCTCCGCTGAAGACGCCCGGACGAGAGGGCGGGGGCGGCATTATGCAAAGTCGATGCTAGCCCGCAAGCGGGGGGTGCTGGCGGCGGCGGTGCGGGCGTCGCGGGCGGGCGCGGGCCAGTACGATCCGGCCATGGGAGCAGTCTCACCAAAGCGTGATTGGGCCTCGACGGGGGCGGTTTTCGAGACGCGCCTGAGCCTGCCCGGGCGGCGGCAGGGGAAGGTCCGAGATGTGTACGAACTCCCGGCGGAGGGCGGGAAGCCGGCGCGGGTGCTGATGGTGGCGACGGACCGGATCTCGGCCTTCGACGTGGTGATGCCCACGGCGATCCCGGGGAAGGGTGGAATCCTCACCGAGATCTCGGCGTTCTGGTTCGGGTTTATCCGCGAGAAGGGCCTGGCGGGGGTGCATCTGCTTTCCACGGATGTGGGCGAGGTG
>JAEYVB010000207.1 GCA_023429345.1 Planctomycetota bacterium | reverse complement strand
CTCGGGGGGCGTGAGGGGCGTGGAGGGGCGCACGCCAGGGCCCGCGGGGACTTCCTTCAGCAGCCGCTGGACGGACTTGAGCAGTTCATCGTCGTCGGGGGAGAGGGGGGCGGGGTTCTCTGGCTGGGCGGCGACCGCGGCGTTGGACGGGCGCGATTCGGGCACCAGGTCCAGCCCATCGCCCCGGCCGTCGTCGCCGCCATCGTCGCGGAGCGATTCGGCCCGGTCGATCAGCGCACTGACGCTCGCGTCCAGTTCGCCGGTATCCTGCCTGAGTCGTGCTGCCTCGGCCATGGGGGGACCGCCCGTTGCATCGGCGGGCGGCGGGGACGACTGAAGCATAACTCGCCCGAGGGTCCGCTGTTATCGTCCACAGGAACCGACCGGCCCCATCGTCCGGCCCAGACCGCATGGCCCACCACCGGATTGTTATCCAGACCCGCCCGGCGCCCGGCCCTGTAACCATCGAGGGGGAGGAGGCCCACCACGCCGCGCGGGTCAAGAGGCTCGGGGAGGGCGACACCGTCGAGCTCCTCGACGGGCACGGCTCGGTCGCGACGGCCCTCATCGTCGGCATCTCGAAGCCGCGGGGGGAGTGGCGGCTGGAACTCGACATCACCGAGGTCCACACGGAGCCGCCGCTCGCGCCGCGCGTCGAGGTCTACGCGCCCGCGCCCAAGGGCCCGCGGCTGGCGGACATGGTCGACGCCCTCAGCCAGGTCGGCGCTGCGGCGTGGTTCCCGCTGGAGACCGCCCGCACCATCGCCGAGCCCCGCGCCGGCAGGCTGGGGCGTCTCGACCGCACCGCGCTCGAGGCGGCGAAGCAGTGCGGCCGCGCGTGGCTCCTGGAGGTCGGCGCGGCGACGCCCCTCGAGCGGGCGCTGGTTGGCGCGCCCGGGGCGGCGGTGGTCGTGGCCGATGCGAGCGGCGGGGCGTACCGAGCGACGGGGGCAGGGACGGTGCGGCTTCTCGTCGGGCCCGAGGGCGGGTGGACGCCCGCGGAGCTGGACCTGGCACGGGCGGCGGGGGCTCTGGTTCACCGGTTCGGGCCGCACATCCTGCGGATCGAAACGGCGGCGCCGACGGCCGCGGCCATCGTCCTGGACCACGAGCGGCGGGGCTAGACGCGCTGGGCGTCGCGGAGCTCGGGGATGCGTTTTTTGAGGTCGGGGCTGCGGTGGGCGCCGGGCTTGGGGGGGTTTTTCTTTCCGAGGCTCAGGGCGTGGCGGTGGGTGATCTCGGCGCCGAGCAGGAAGATGAGGGCGGAGTAGTAGATCCAGATGAGGACGATGGCGAGGGAGCCGGCAGCGCCGTAGACCGAGCCGGGGCTGGCGTGGCCGAGGTAGACGCCGATGGCGTACTTGCCGACGGTGAAGAGGGTGCAGGTGAGCACCGCGCCGATGGCGGTCTCGCGCCAGTCGATGCGGGCGTCGGGGAGCGCCTTGTAGATGGCGGCGAAGAGCACGGTGATGATGACGAAGGAGACGACCATGTTGGCGATGCCGAGGAGCACGCCGTGGGCGGGCAGGCGGTCGACCGCCCAGGTCTCGATGCCGGCCATGACAGCGCTGACCACGAGGGAGATCACGAGGAGGAAGCCGACGCCGAGCGCGAGGCCGAAGGAGGCCACCCGGGCGCGCACGAAGCGGCCGACGCCGAGGCCCTTGGCGGGGGCGACCTCCCAGATGAGGTTGAGGGCGGCGCGGAGCTGGGCGAAGGCGCCGCTGGCGGCGACCAGCAGCATCACGAGCCCGAGCACGCTGGCGGTGATGCCCTTCTCGGGGTCGCTGGCCTTGTCGATCACGGTGCCGATGAAGTCCCCGCCGTCCTTGCCGAGGAGGCCGGCGAACTGGTGGACGATCTCGGAGCGGGCGCGGTCGCGCCCGAAGACGGCGCCGGCGGTGGCGAGGGCGATGACGAGCAGGGGTGCGAGGGAGAAGATGGCGAAGAAGGAGATGGCGGCGGCCTGGGCGAAGGCGTCGTGGGCGATCCAGTCCACAACCGCGCCGCGCAGGATGGTCCAGAGTCCCTTCAGCTTGCGGCGCATGGTCGGGGGCACCCCGGGGGCGCGGCCCCCTGCAAACAAAGAGAGCGCCCGGGCGGTCTCGTGTGCCCGCCCGGGCGCATCCCCCTCTCGTTAGCACGGGCATGGCCCGCGCGCGTGCGTGATCAGCGGCCGATGACGTCGTTCCGCGAGCCCAGGATCCGCTCCTTCTCGGCGCGGTTCATGTTCTCCATGGCGGAGATGACGGGGCGGTCGACGCCGCGGCTGATGAGGTAGCGTTCCTGCTCGTCGTTGAGCTCGAAGATGTGGCCGGTCTGTTCGAGGCGGTCGATCATCTCCGAGTTGGAGAAGCCGGCCTGCTCCATGGCAACGACCTCGTCGAGGGTGACGAATCCGTCGCTGTTGACATCCGCCGTGCGGGCGTTGCGCGCCTCGGCGGCGGTGGCGGGGTCGTCCTGAGCGTTCTGGACGGCCTCGATGGCGGCGTCATCGTCGCCGTCGTCGAAGTTGTCCATGTTCGAGCCGATGAGGTAGCCGCCGCCAGCGCCCAGGGCGCCGCCGATGAGCGCCCCGATCAGGCGGTTGTCCTCGCCGCCGATAGCGGCCCCGGCGACCGCGCCGCCCACGCCTCCGATCACCGCGCCCTGAGTCTCGGGATCTCCGGGGAGGTCCTCGCACCCGCCCAGAGGCGCTACCGCGACACACCCCGCACCCAACACCAGCATCATGA
>JAEYVB010000177.1 GCA_023429345.1 Planctomycetota bacterium | reverse complement strand
ACACTGTGGTACGGCTGCGACAACCACGACAACATGGGCTGGCGCATCGACATCATCAACGCCCCCGCCGCGTGCTACGCCAACTGCGACGCGAGCACCACGAGCCCGGTCCTCAACGTCGCCGACTTCACCTGCTTCCTCCAGCGCTTCGCCGCGGGGGAGAGCTACGCCAACTGCGACCAGTCGACGCAGGCCCCCACCCTCAACGTCGCCGATTTCACCTGTTTCCTCCAGCAGTTCGCCGCCGGCTGCCCCTGATCAGAACGCGCCCCCCGCGGCTACGGGCACCCCGCCGCGAACCGCTGCAGAAAGCACGTAAAGTCGGCCACGTTCAGCACCGGGGCCGCGGTAGACCCGTCGCAGTTCGCGTAGCTTTCGCCCGCCGCGAACCGGTTCAGGAAGCACGTGAAGTCCGCGACGTTCAGCACCGGGGCGGCGGTGGACCCGTCGCAGTTCGCGTAGCAGGCACCCCCGCACGCCGCCGAGACCGTGAGCGTCCCCAGGAACTCCCGGGCGGTTATCGGCCCCGCGGCGCCCGCGTGCGTGCCGTACACCTCATACACGCCTGCGTCGAGGCTGCCCACGCCCACCGGCAGCGTCCAGTTGCTGATCACCGCCAGGCAGAACGTCGGGGGCGGCTCGCGACGGGTGGTGATGTCGATGACCAGCCCGTTCACCACCGCATCCGCGGCATTCGGCACGCAGTTGTCCGGGAACTGGCCCGTGAGCGTGACCGTCAGCGGAACCCCCGGCGCTGGGCACACGGGCGTTTCCAGCTGCGGCGGCCACCACCAATGCTGGGCGGCTGCGGCGGACGACATGGCCAGCACCGGCCCGGCGAGAGCGAGGGTTCGGATCATCGGGACCTCCGGAAGTTCCCCAGACGTCCGCGTTATACCGCGCCGCCCCGCGGCCACCAAGCAAATCTGTCCCTCAAGCGGCGTTCATATCGGCGGGCAGCACGTGGGTGTGGCACCGGCAGATCCGCTCCAAGCCCTCCCGGTCGGCGAGGCGGCCCCCGGCGAAGAGCCGCCTGGGGTACGCGCAGAAGAGCATGAGCTTGTGCCGATCGGTGACCTCGTTCCAGAGTGCTTCCAGCTGGATGGCGGCCTCCGTTTCGCCGCGTTCCCAGAGCCGGGCGACCATCTCTCCGAAGGCCCGCACCCGCCGCCCCTCGACCCGGCCCGGCCGGAGGATCTCCTGCATGACCCTTTGAAACCGATCGAGGCATGGCTTCCCATCCACCATAAAGCGGGAGAGCACCTCGTCGGCGTCCAGCGGCACGTATCGTTTGAACCGGATCGCGCCGTCCATATCGCCGTCGGCGCTGAGCGACTTCCGCAGCGCGGCTAGGCGAGCGCCAGTAGCGATCACGAGCGTGGTCTCGCCGCGGCGGAGGCCGGTCGCGCAATACCCCCGCAGCATCTCGTTGAAGGCATCGTCCTCGTCGTAAAAATGAACGAAGTGGTCCCCGGCCTCGATGCTCGCCCAGTCGAAGAGCGTCCGTGTCGCCGCGTACATGTCCGCGTTCTCCCCCCGCGGGGTGCCGGTCGCCGCATCCCCGGGCGGAAGTTGCGCCGGAGTGCTGAGCGTGTCGTGAAGATGTCGTGTGCCGGGGCTCACATCGCATTCGAGGCGCGGGGAGCGGCGGGCTCAACCGGATTGAGCGGCTTTAACACGCCGCCCGATGTCCGCCGCCGCGGGGCCCCATTCACGGGCACCCGGCGGCGAACTCCTGGAGGAAGCAGGTGAAATCGGCGACGTTCAGGACCGGCGCCGCGGTGCTCTGGTCGCAGTTGGCGTAGCTCTCCCCCGCCGCGAAACGCTGGAGGAAGCAGGTGAAGTCGGCGACGTTGAGGATGGGGGTGTTCGTGCTCTCGTCGCAGTTGGCGTAGCACGACCCGGTCCCGCCGCCGAGGTCGAAGGCGAGGCCGGTGTAGTTCCCGAAGAACAGGAACGTCTCCGTGGCGCTCGAGGTATCGATCTGGTAGACGCCGCCGTTGAGCCGCGCGCCGTAGAGCACATCGTTCTCGTCGAACGCGAGGTCGTTGTACCAGTTGTTCGGCCCGCCGATGGTCCCGATGAGCGTCGTCGCGCCCGTGGCCAGGTCCAGCGAGAAAAGGTCCACGCCCGCGATGTTGGTGATGTACGCCTGGCCGGCGCTGTTGATCGCCATCGCGGTGATCTGGCCGAGGCCGGCCCCGGACATGTTCGCGATGAGCGTCGCGGCGCCGGTGCTCGTGTCGATCGTGAAGTACTGGTTGTCGCGGGCGCCGTAGAGGACGCCGGTGCCGGGGTGCACGTGGACGGTCCGGAAGTTCCAGTTGAACCCGGTGGGACCGACGACCGTGCCCGCGCCCGTGACGGGGTCGATGCGGAAAGTGCGGTCCGACTCGCCGTCGTTGTACCCGTCGATCGACCAGAGGTCCCCGTTGAGATCGGCCGCGAGACCCCCGAAGAGCGCCTCGTGGCCGGTGACCGCGGCGGAGTTCAGCACGGTGCCGGCCAGGTCGAGGGTGTAGAGGGAGGGGGAGATATTGCCTTGGAGTGCGTAGAGCGTCTGGGCCGATGCGCCGGCCGCGGCCGCGCCGAGAACCCCGGCCACCGCCGCCATCACCGTCGGTTCGTTGTCCGGTTGTTCCGCTTCATCTCTCTGCTCCTGCCGGTTGAACACTCCTCCCGTGCCGGCGAGTGCGGCGAGAGCGGGGGGAGGGCGCAGCATACTTGGATTCGGGTTTCATGCCAGCCGAATCTCGCGGCACCCACGGGTCCGGCGCTGAAATGGAGCGGGCACCCCATGGAGGGCGCCCCGCGACCAAAGCCCGATCAGGTGAAGTCCGCCACGTTCAGCACAGGCGCGATCGTGTTGTGGTCGCAGTTGGCGTACGGGCCGCGGGCTGCTTGTGGCACGAGAAAGCACGGGCAGGATGCCCCGTGCTACGGATCGTTGGTAAGGTCGACCGGGCGGCGCTTGAGCCGCGGAATGGTCAGTGGCAACCGGCCGCGAACCGCTGCAGGAAGCAGGTGAAGTCGGCGACGTTCAGGACGGGCTGGGCGGTGGAGGCGTCGCAGTTGGCGTAAGGCTGGCCGGCGGCGAAGCGCTGGAGGAAGCAGGTGAAGTCGGCGACGTTGAGGATCGGCGCGGCGACCGACTCGTCGCAGTTGGCGTAGCAGAGCCCCTGCTGGCATTCCCAGCGGGCGAAGCGCGAGCTGGAGACGCCGCCCACCGCGTTGAACGTGCCCCCGATGTAGAGCCCCCGCGCGTTGGCGCTCGCGACGGACGCGAGCGCGAGGACGGTGTTGTCGGCGCCCTCCGCGCCCGCGGAGCCGAGCGCGGACCACGCGGAGCCGTTCCAGCGGGCCAGCCTGGTGGCGGTGACCGCGCCCGCAGCGCTGAAGGAACCGCCGACGATGAGCTCCGGGCCGGCGCCGCCGGGGCCATCCCCGTCGTGCACGGCCAGGGAGGTCACGGTGTTGTTGACGCCGCTCCCGACCGCCGACCAGGAGGAGCCATCCCAGCGGGCGATCCGGCTCGCGCTCTGGCCGCCGGCGCTGAGGAAAGAGCCGCCGACGTAGAGCCTGGGCGAGCCATCGTTGTAGACCGCCAGCGCGTTCACGTTGGCGTTGAGGCCGTCGCCCACCGCGCTCCACTGCTGACCGTCCCACCGGGCCAGGCGGTTGGCGGTGATGCCGCCGGCGGCGGTGAAGGATCCGCCGACGTAGAGGGCCTCGCCCGTGCCGTCGTTGAAGACGGCCATCGCGCTGCCCGGGCTGTTCAGGCCGGCGCCGAGGGCGGTCCACCCCTGGCCATCCCAGCGGGCGATGCGGCTGGCGGGCGTAATTCCCGCGGCGGTGAAGGTGCCGGTGATGTAGAGGGACCCGTTCCAGACGATCATCGCGTGGATGGTGTTGTTCACGCCGTTGCTGATGCCGGCCATGATGGGCGTGAAGGTGTTGTCCTTGTAGCGGACGATCCGATTGGCGGTGAGGCTGCCGGCCGTGGTGAAGCCGCCGGCGATGAACAGCGAGGGGCCGGAGCCGTCGTCGAAGCTCGCCATGGCGTTGATGTCGCCGGCGGGGACGTTCCCGGTGATGGGGAAGAAGCTGATCCCATCGAAGCGGGCGAGCGTCGGCGACGCGATGGCGTCCACGCGCTCGAACGTGCCGGCGAGGTACACCGAGCCCCCGTGCTCGACCAGGGCCTCGACACTCTGATCCGGGCCGCGGTGCAGGCCGGACCAGTCCTGCCCGTCCCAGGTCGCGATGCGGTTGGCGGAAACGCCGCTGGCGGAGGCGAAGGCGCCGCCGACGAAGAGCCGCTGGCCGCGGCCGTCGTTGAAGGGGATGAAGTCGTTGGCGGGGCTGAGGAACGCGTTGTCGGAGACCGTGCTCCAGTTCTGGCCGTCCCAGAGGGCGATGCGCCCGGCGGGCGCGCCGCCGGCGTTGGCGAAGGTTCCCGCAACCCAGAGTAGCCGGCCGCGGCCGTCGTTGTACTCGGCGATGCGTCTCACGCCGCCGTCGAGGCCGTCGCCCATGGCGAGCCATTGCGTGCCGTCCCAGCGGGCGATGCGGCTCGCGCCGATGCCGCCGATGGATGTGAAGTCGCCGCCGGCGATGAGCTGGGCGGGAGCGCCGCCGGCACCGTCGGGGTCGTGCGTGCCGAGGGCCGTTATTGCTCCCGCCGCGCCGGAGCCGAGGGCGGAGAAGGTCGCCCCGTTGTACTTGGCGATGCGGTTGACGGTGGCGCCGCCGGCGGTGGTGAAGGAGCCGCCGATGTAGAGGGCATCGCCCGCGCCGTCGTTGTGGATGGCGAGGGTCTCGACCGGGCCGTCGCAGCCGCCGGAGACGGCGGACCAGCTGACACCATCCCAGCGGGCGAGGCGCAGGGCGGAGTTGACGCCGCTACCGCCGAGGCTGGTGAAGTCGCCGCCGGCGAAGAGCCGCGGCGGGTTGGGGCCGGCGCCGTCTTCGTCGAAGATGGCGAGTGACTTGACCTGGGCTGCGAGGCCGCCGCCGACCTGCACCCACGAAGTGCCGTTCCACCGAGCGATGCGCTGGATGGGCGTGGCGCCCGACCCGGTGAAGGCGCCCGCGGCGTAAACGGCGGGCCCGCCGCCGGCGCCGTCATCGAAGACGGTGACGGCGTTGACCGTGTTGTTGAAGCCGGCGGCGAGCGCCTCCCAGGCCTGGCCGCGCCAGCGAGCAATGCGGCCGACGGGCTTGCCGCCGGCGGTGAGGAAGGCTCCGCCGGCGTAGAGGGCGGGGCCCTGGCTGTCGGTGAAGACGGCGAGGGACTGCACATCGCCATTGAGGTCGGCGCTGGGGAAGCGGTCTGAGATCTCCAAAGTGCAGGGCTGGGCCAGGGCGGCCTGGGCGAGGGCGAGGGTGGAAGCGATGCCGAGTGCGTGACGGGACATGGGCGCGGTCCTTTCTCTTCGTGCTTGTTGCGTGTGCAACACCCCCCGGGGCCTGTCGTGGCCCGGGCGCCCCCCGCGCTGTGTGTGCGGCGGGGGGATCACCTCAGTGCGAGAGAATGGTTGGGGCGGGGCCAGGGCCGTCCGAATTTCGGGCGCGGAGGCCCCGCGGAGCGACCGCGGCGGCCGGAACGCGGTGAATGGTCGGCCCGGACGCGCTCCGCGGGATGTGCTGGATCACGGGCACCCGGCCGCGAACTGCTGCAGGAAGCAGGTGAAGTCGGCGACGTTGAGGATGGGGGCCGCGGTGCTGGCGTCGCAGTTGGCGTAGCTCTCCCCCGCGGCGAAGCGCTGGAGGAAGCAGGTGAAGTCGGCGACGTTCAGGATGGGGGCGGTGGCGCTGGCGTCGCAGTTGGCGTAGCACGACGCCGCTTCGCAGCCCCAGCGGGCGAAGTTGAGCGAGGGGCCGCCCCCGGCCGTGTCGAAGAACCCGCCCGCCACGACGTTGCCGCCGAACGATGCCAGGCTCTCAACATAGGCAGAAGGCCAGGCGGAGCTGGTGATGCCGCTCCCCAGCGCGTGCCACTGCTGGCCGTCCCAGCGCGCGATCCGGGAGGCGGGCTGGCCGCCCGCGGCGGTGAAAAACCCGCCCACATACAGATCGCCGCCGTGCACCCGAAGGGCGCGCACCGTCTGGTTCACGTCCCCCCCGAGCGCGTGCCAGGCCGTTCCATCCCAGCGGGCGATGGAGGGCGCGCCGGAGCTAGCGTGCCCGCCCGCGATCACATTTCCCTGGTAGCTGGCGATGGACTCGACCGAGGCAGGGCCCCCGAGGGGGATGAGGTGCCACTGCGCGCCATCCCAGCGGGCCATGTGGTGCGTGGGCTGGCCGGCGCCCGGGGTGAAGAAGCCTCCGGCGTAGA
>JAEYVB010000166.1 GCA_023429345.1 Planctomycetota bacterium | reverse complement strand
GCGGACTTCACCTGCTTCCTGCAGGAGTTCGCGGGCGGCTGCCCGTAAGCGGGCCAAGGGCATCCATATAGGCAAGCACCATCAGGACGGGCCCCGGGGCGATCCGGGGCCCGTTTCGTTGGAGCTCACCGCTCGGTTCAGCCGCGGTTGAGGTTCTCGCGGCCGATCATGACCTCGAGCGTGGCGGCGACGATCTCGACATCCCGGCTGGTCATGCTGTTGTAGAAGGGGAGGGCGATCGTCCGCTGGCTGACGGCCTCGGCGATCGGGAACATGCCGGGCCCGAAGCCCATCTCGCGGAAGAAGGGCTGGAGGTGGATGCAGGGGAAGTAGTCGGCCGCGCCCACGTCGTGGTTGCGCATCCCGGCGATGATCCGGTCGCGCTCCTCCTGCGTGTAGCCGGCGACGAGGCGGACGACGAAGACGAACCAGCTCATGCTCGTCTCGGGGAGAAGCGTGGGGAGCGTGATGTTGGGGTTGGCCATCAGCCGCCGCATGTACATGTCGGCGAGCTGCTGCCGCTTGAGGACCATGTCATCGATGCGGCGCATCTGCGCCACGCCCAAGGCCGCGTTGAGCTCCGGCATGCGGTAGTTGTACCCCATGCGCTCGTGGCGGAGCCACGTGCCGACCTGCCGGGGGTTGTGACGCTCGGCGGTCGCGGTCTCGGGGAGGATGGCCCGCCCCTGGTTCCGCAGGGAGCGGCACATGTCGGCCAGGCGCTCGTCGTCGGTCACGATCATCCCGCCCTCGCCGGTGGTGATCTGCTTGTTGGGGTAGAAGCCGAAGACGCCGGCGCGCCCGTAGCCGCCGCACGGCCGGCCCTGGTACGTCGTGGCGAGCGCTTCGCAGCAGTCCTCGACGAGCGGGATCTCGTGCCGGGCGGCGATGGCCCGGTAGGCGTCCATGTGCGCCGGGTTGCCGAAGGTCTCGACCGCGAGGATGGCCTTGGTCCGCGGCGTGATCGCCCGCTCGATCAGGGCGGGGTCCATGTTGAGCGTCTTCGGGCAGATGTCCACGAAGACCGGCGTCGCGCCGACGTACAGGATGCAGTTGGTGCTGGCGATGAAGGAGAAGGGCGTGGTGATGACCTCATCGCCCGGGCCGACGCCGAGCCCCTTCATGACCAGGTGCAGGCCGCAGGTGCCGCTGGAGACCGCGATGCCGTGGCGGCACCCGGCCCGGGCGGCGACGAGCTTCTCGAAGCGTTCCGCCATCGGGCCGAGGGCCAGGCGGCCGGAACGGAGGGTCTCCGCGACCATGTCGACCTCGAGGTCGGAGATGTCGGGGCGGGAGAGCGGGATCTCGTGGTGGGGCATTCGGAGGGAACCCTAAGCGGTGGCGTGCCCGCGGACGACGCCGCGGCGGGCGTTCACTTCCGGGGTACGCCCCGAAGATCGGCCCCGGACGGTGCGGCTCCATAGTAGGGAAAAACAAACAGGGCCCGCCGAAGCGGGCCCTGGGGATGCCGGGTGACGGGCCTCAGCCCTTCTTGAAGGGGGCCGCCTCTTCGGGCGTCATGCGGCGGACGCTCTGGATCACCACGGGGGTGACGGGGACATCCTGCATGCGGTCCTTCACGGCGGTCTTGACCTTCTCGATCTTGTCGACGACCTCCATGCCGGAGACCACCTTTCCGAAGACCGCGTAGCCGGCGCCGTCGTTGGGGCGGTCCAGCCCGGCGTTGTTCACGGTATTGATGAAGAACTGGGCCGTGGCCGAATCGGGCCGGTAGCCCAGGCGCGCCATGGCGACGGTGCCCCGCTCGTTCTTGAGGCCGTTCTGCCACTCGTTCTTGATGCCCTTGTCCGTGTCCTTCTGGGCCATGTCGGGGGTGAAGCCCCCGCCCTGGACCATGAAGCCGGGGATCACCCGGTGAAAGATGGTGTTGTCGTAGAACTTCTTGTCGACGTAGGAGAGGAAGTTCTCGGTGGAGACGGGGGCCTTCTCGTTGTTGAGCTCGAGGACGATGTCGCCCATCGACGTCTTCATCATCACGTACACGCGTGGCTCCGTGGCGGGGGTGGTTTCCTTGGGCGTCTCGGCCGGCGTCTCCGGCTGAGCGGGTGTTTCCTGCGCACGGGCGGCGGGGGCGAGCAGGCTCGCCAGGAACGCGACCCCGAGCAGCAAAGTGGTTTTCATGGGGCGGGACTCCGAAATGGGCCCGGCATCGAGCCGGCCCGGATGGGTGCATCAGTCTAGGCGGCGGGGGATGTACGGGTCCCCCGGACGGGTACGACGTGTGAGACTCCCTGCTGTTCCCCGCCCCACCCGGGGGCTGCGGGGCTAGCCTGCGAATGGGAAGGGGGATGCTATGGACGCGAACGACGTTATCCGGACGCCAGGGGATGTGAACCGCAGCAGGACCGACGATGCCCAGCGCAAGGGGCTGGTCACCGGATTGATCATCGGCGTCATCGGCGGCGGTGTGATCGGCGGCATCGTGGGGGCGATGCTCTCGGAGCGTCCCAGCATGGACCCGCGCCAGGGGCAGGTGCTGGGATCGCCCGAGCGACCTTCCGACCCGGCCCCGGGCACAGCCAGATAAAGCCTGCATAGGCACGGATGCTGGCCGGCCAGACACGCGGGAGTCCGGGGGCCGTTCCGCCCCGGTTCTGGTATATTCTCCGCCCAGCACGGCGGCCGCGGATCTTCCGGCCCCCGTCAGGGAGAACACATGATGAAATTGCTGCGCGTTGGTCTGGCGGCGCTGATATGTGCGCCGGGTGTGGTCGGGCAGGTGGTTCCCGGCGGACCGGCCGCCCCGGGGCAGGAGGAGGTCGAAGCGCCCAAGTCCGAAAGCCCCCGGACGTTCTTCGACGGCTGGACAACCTCCGCAGCGATTGGGCTTAACGGCTCGGAGGGCAACACCGAGAACTTCAGCTTCCGCGCCAACCTGAAGGGGGAGCGGAAGGAAGAGTTCATGTCCACGGGGTACGAGCTCATCTACAACCGGACATCAGAGAACTCGGACGTGACCGCGAACCGCTTTGAGGCCCGCGGCCGCAACGACTGGCTTTTCCCCGATGCGCCACGCTGGCGGTACTTCCTGACCGTCACGTACGAGTACGACGACTTCCAGGACTGGCAGCACCGCCTGAGCGTCGGGAACGGCCTGGGGTACGCGTTCATCCAGGACGAGCGGACCCTGCTCCTG
The DNA here is from genome assembly GCA_023429345.1 of Planctomycetota bacterium. GTDB lineage: Bacteria > Planctomycetota > Phycisphaerae > Phycisphaerales > UBA1924 > JAEYVB01. The sequence goes on along the minus strand of JAEYVB010000166.1, from coordinate 2,247 downwards.
GGGCGGGCGGGTATCGGCATCTTCCGGGAGTTCGGCGGCGATGACAACCGCTGGCACCCCGAGGGCATCCTGGGGCTCGACCTCGAGCACAAGATCAGCGACAAGCAGAAGGTCACGGCGACCGTCGAGTACCTGCCGGACCTGCTCGATATCGGGCCTTACCGGGCCCGGGCCGCGGCCACGTACGAAATCCTCCTGGACGAGGCGACGAACATGAGCCTGAAACTGGGCGCGGAGGACCGCTACGACAGCAGCCCGGGCGAGGACCGCAAGCGGAACGACCTGACGTACTTCGCCATGCTGGCGTGGACGTTCTAGAGACGGGCGAGCATCCTAAAACGAACACCGCCCCGGTCTTGAGCCGGGGCGGTGGTGCTTTTGGAAGTATCCGGTCGGAGAGTCTTCAGCGACGGCGACGGGAGGCGAGGAGCCCGGCGGCGCCGAAGAGGGCGAGCGTGCCGGGGGTGGGGATGACGCTGATGTTGTCCCAGCCGGTGACGTTGCCGATGTTTCCGCCGCCGAAGAAGCGGAGGGAGGCGGGGAGCGGGAGCGTCGAGTTGGCGCCGCCATCGAGGTACCAGCCCTGCGGCGTGGCCGTGGCCGAGTCGCCGGTGTGGAGATCGACGAGCGTAATCTGGCTGATCAGGTTCGACGCGAGATCGAACGTGACGTACTGGCGGTACCAATGGTTGTAATCGAGGTTGGTCCAGGCGGCGCCGGGGCTCTGGTTGTTGGTGGCGGTGCCGGCGGCGTTGAAGACGTTGAACTCGGTCTTGATGCCCGCGCTCGGGTTGTTGACATCGACGAAGTTGTTGAGGGAGATGAAGCCGCGGAAGGCGCCGGCGCCCAGCGTGGGATGGTTCAGCGAGAAGCTCGACAGGTTCAGGGCCGACGGCGGGGTGCCGTTGACGAACTGACCGGCGAAGTCGTACGCGACCGTGTACTGCGTAGGGGCGAAGGGGATATCGATCTGCGAGCGGGCGAAGGCGGTGCCGCCCTGGCTCGCCGAGGACAGGAACTGGTTGCCGCCCACGGGGTTCTGCACGAAGCCGTAGGTGTTGCCCGCGTAGGTGTGCACGTTTCCGTTGGAGCTCCCCACGACGGGAACGTACCAGTTCTCCTGACCGGTCACGGACGTGCCGGCCGCGGAGGCGTTGTAGTTGGGGAGCTCAAACCCGGTGTAGTAGGACTGGGCCTGCGCTCCGGCGCAGGCCATCCCGACCGCACCGAGAAGGACACAAAGTGAACGCTTCATTGACGCCTCCGCTCAGAAGGACGAACCCACGGTCGGCCAAGGCCCAAGACACAGGGACCGGCCGACCCGAGGATTGTGCCCGATCTCGCCCCTCAACGCAAGAGAAAAAACGGCGATCCCAGCCGGTTTTTTTCGCCGTCAGCCTTGCTTTTCACGCCAGGATTAGACGACTGTTAACCTGGGAAAGCTGCCCCGGGCTCGCGGGCCGGTTATCGGCCACATCTGGCCGCGGCCGGCGGGACCGGGCCGGTGCTCCTATCATCTATTTCTCTTTGACAACCGGGGCCGATGTGGTTTCGACCGAGCAGGGAAGGCTTGTCGTCGCGCGTCGAGGGGCGTGATGGCCTCGTAAAAATCACGCAAATCAATAACTGCCGACAACAGCGGTTATCGTCTCGCGGCCTAAGGGCCGCACTCACCCGTGTCCAACGCCCAATAGGGCATAGGTGAAAAGCATTGGGCTGGTCCATCTCCTGGCGCACCCGGGGGCGATGGATGAGACACTTCCGGGGGCTGGGCTCAAAGGCACGCTGGTGATGGCGGGCCGAGAGCCGAGATCAAATCATCACACACACGCGTAGAAGCGACCTGCTGACTGTCTTGGCACGGGGGTTCGATTCCCCCCGGCTCCATTTGTGCTCAAAAGGCCCGCGGCCGATATGGCCGCGGGTCTTTTCTTGCGCCCGCAGGTAATCCCGCGTGCGTTAGACCCCCCTGAGCGGCCGCGGCGGGCGTTGACGCGAGCCCGGGCGCGCGTGTAGTGTTTCAACAGGTATTGGTCGGACAACCAAATCCCGCCCGGGCACGCCGCGCGGGGCACCTCCGGAGAAAGCACGCCATGAACCGTCGCACTGCCGCCGTCACCGCCCTCGCCCTGTTCACACTCGCCGGTGTCGGGGCGTGGACCGCGCCGACTCCCGCGCCCGTCCCCGCAGAGAGCGCGGCGGCCGGGTTCCGCGTTGACTCCGTGCACTCCTCGCTGCTCTTCAAGA
>JAEYVB010000134.1 GCA_023429345.1 Planctomycetota bacterium | reverse complement strand
GTGGGAAGGGGGGTCTTGGGGGGGTGAGCCGGGAGCGGGGTGCTCACCCGGGTGCGGAGGCTGTCGAGGACGTTGACGTGGTTGATGTAGGAGTCGTAGGGGCTCTCGTAGGGGTTGAAGTATTTGTGGACATCACCGTCCGCAAAGTACTTGGTGGACATGTAGTAGAAGTGATCGCTGGAGCCGAGGCGGCGCCAGGCGGCCGTAAGGGCCGCGGCCTCGGCGGGTTGGGAACGGGCCAGGGCTCGCAGGGGAGCTTCGAGGGAGGCGTGTTCCTGGACGGCGTGGGCCTGCATGGCGTTGCCGCACCAGGCGGAAAGGTCCCGCTCGGTATCGGCCCAGGAGGTGGGGTTGGGGGCGTCGTAGAGGTCTTGGGCGGGGAGGGCGGCGGCCTCGGCGGGGGTGAGGAACTGGGAGCCGGCCTCAAGGATGGCGGCGGGGAGGGCGGCGAGGAAGTCGAAGATGCCGGAGTCGGCCCACTGGTGCTCGCCGAAGGTCTCGTAATCCATGTAGAGGTTGCAGAGGGGGCCGGAGAGGGCGGCCACCCAGCCGGCGTACTTCTCGGGCGTGAGGGGGTGCTGGTCCCAGGCGGTGTTGGAGAAGCGGAAGGCGATGTCGTCAGAGAGGCGGTAGTCGCGGAGGAGGAGCCTGAGGTGGGGCGATGCGGGGGTGAGGAAGGGGGCGTGGGGGGCGCGACCGGCGAGGAGTGCATCGACACCCTCGGCGAGAAGGGCGCGGAAGCGCGGGCGGCCGCGGTCATCCTTGAGCGAGGCGACGAGGGCGGCGGTGTCGTTCGAGTGGATGAGCTCGGTGTTGCGAAAGGTGGTTGGAGTCTGGTGGAAGAGGTCGCGGATGCGGGCGGTGTGGAGGTCCACCTGCTCGGTGAACTCGCGCGGGGAGTGGAGGGAGGCTAAGGAGTGGTAGTAGGTCTCGGCGAGGAACTCGCAGGCGCCGGTGTCGGCCAGGGCGCGGAAGGGGTCGAGGCAGTCCGGGGCGTGGGCCTCGATCTGCTCGAGGGCGGTGCCGGTGATGGAGAGGGCGATGCGGAAGTCGCCCTTGTGGCGGCGGAGCTGCTCGAGGAGGACCAGGGTCGCGGGGCGGTAGCACTTCTCGGCGACCCTGCGGAGGATCTCGGCGTTGCGCTGGTCGTCGAAGTAGTCGTGGTGGGTGTCGAAGACGGAGTAGCGGCGGAGCCGGCAGGGCTGGTGGACCTGGAAGTAGAGGACAACTCCGGGCATGGATCCTCCGGGGGAGGGTACGCCGGGGCGGAGGAGAAGAGGGCGAGAGCGGGGCTAAGTGGGATGGTCAAGACTGGAACGCGGACCAATCACGGGCTGGAAGCCCGTGCTACGTGCGGACGCGGCTGATGGTGGCGATGGCGATGGGGGTGAGGACCATCACCGGGATGAAGACGCTGAGCCAGGCGGGGACGCCGGGGATGGGGGCCCAGGTCCCGAGGATGCCTCCGATCAGGGCGGTGATGCCGACCGGGGCGCACTTGAGGGCCTGGACGACCATGTTCCGCGGCTCGCGGGTGAGGAAGAAGGACATGGAGATGATCAGCGTGAGGATGTTGGCGCACATGGTCGAGATGCGGCCGAGGCTGATGCGCTGGAGCTGCTCGCGGGTCTTGCGGGCGGTCTCGGTGTCGACGCCGATCTGGTCGAGGCGGTCCATCATGGCGCTGGCCTGCTCGTAGCCGAGGTAGGCGCCGTAGCTGGCGAAGCGCTTCATCTTCAGGAGCGAGGGGTCGAGGTTGGTCTCGAGGCGGTCGGGGCCGGGCCGGGGGCCGAGCTGCGCGGCCGCGGCGTCGCTGCCGGAGCGGGGCTCGACGATGGGGTCGGTGAGCTCCCAGGCGGTGCCGTTCCACTCGGCGTGGGGGGCGTAGATGCGGCGCTGGGCCAGGCCGGTTTCGTCGCGCTCCCAGACGTAGAGGTGCTCGAGCGTGCCGAGGTCGGCGTCGAAGCTGCCGGCGTAGAAGACGCGGCCGGCGGCGTCGACGGTGGGCGGCACGCGGGAGGCGCCGAGCGTGCGCTTGCCGATGTCGCCGTGGTCGCGCATCAGGAGGGGCGCGATGCGGGGGATGATGAGCTCCTGGTTTGCGACCTGGAGCGCGGTGAGGGCGATGGCGACGACGATGAAGGGGCGCGCGACGCGGAAGAGGCTCTGCCCGGCGGTGAGGACGGCGACGAGCTCGCGGTGGCGGACGAGCTGCGTGCAGGTGAAACCCATCGCGCCCACGAGCACGATGCCGATGAGGAAGTTGAAGAGGCTCAGGAGGCGCGGCCACCAGATGTCGATGATGCCCAGGAGCGTGACGACAAGGCGGCGGATGACGGTGTCGTCGGCGGGGTCGGCGGGGGCGAGGTTCTGGACGGCGACCTTCCAGTAGCGGTCGATGTTCAGGGAGACGTCGATCATCACCACGAAGCAGCAGAGGATGACCAGCAGCACCATGACGTTGGTGAGGTACTGGCGGGCGATGTAGCGGTCGAGGAGCTTCATGGGAGGAAGAGCCCGCGGCGGGCTCCGGACCAGCCTCCGGGACGGAGGAGCCGGGCCATAGCGTACCCCGCCAGGGCAGCGCCGAAGATGTCGGTGAGGAAATGGGCCCCGGCGAGCAGACGGGTCAGGCCGCAGAGGAGGGCCGCCACCAGCGGCACAACGCCCGCGGCGGGGTACAGAAAGCAGATCATGAAGGCGGCGCCGAATGCCACGGCGGCGTGGCTGCTGGGGAAACCCAGGCCGTCTGAGTTGATGAATCGCTCGAAGAGGCCGCGGAAGACGGTGCGGCCGTCAGTCGCGCCGGGGCGGAGGCGGCCGGTGACGACCTGGAGGATTTCGGCGAGCGCCCCGGCGGCGACGGCCGCGGCGAGGATGAGGAGGCCGGCGGTCGCCTCGGGGGCCTCCTTCCCGTGCAAGCGGCGCTGCCGGGCGAGGCCGTGGAGGACCATGGCGGCGGCGATGAAGAGCCAGGGCCAGAGGGTGCCGGCGATTCGGAAGGCGCGGTACCAGTCCTTGTCTTCGATGCGCTCGAGCCGCGCTTCGCCGACGAAGAACGCGTGGTAACCCGCGCGGTCGAAGAGCCCGAGCGCGAGGAAGGCCAGCAGCACGAGGCCGAGCGTGACGAGGCGGCGGCGGCGGATCGCGCGGCGCTCGAAGGGGAAGAGGTAGGTATTCATGGCGGGAACCCCTGGTAGCCGTGACCGATGAAGGTCAATCGGCTGGCCTTGGGCTCGCCCTCGAGCATGCCGAACTCCACGACGCGCCCGAAGGCGGGCTCCCACTGGTAGAGGTGGCCGCCGATGCAGATTGCGGGACGGCCCAGGAGGGCGGGATCGGCCAGGTCGGTCTCGGGCCAGAGGTCGTACTGCGTGCGCCGACCGCCGCTCTGGGCGCTCGAGCAATAGACGATCGGGTGGCCGGGGATGTAGAAGGCGAGTTGGCTGGCGCGGCCGTAGTGCTGGGCGATGAGCAGCGGCTCCCGGCCGGTGTCCTTGGCGACCTGCTTGCGCAGGTTGGCCGCGGCGAGCGCGACCGTGCGCCCGCCCATCAGGCGGGCGACGGGGATGAGGGGGCGGCCAGAGTCGTAGACGCCGACGGTGCGGAGGCCGCGTTCGATCGCTCGCATGGGCGCGGAGGTCGCCAGGGCGTCGATGCGGATGGAGGCGAGAGC
>JAEYVB010000074.1 GCA_023429345.1 Planctomycetota bacterium | reverse complement strand
GCCCGGTTCTGGAGATCGAACCCGATCATCGTCACCATGCCCGTGCCGATCAGCCGCCGCGCCACGACGCAGCCCGGCCCCGCCTCCGTGTCCGCCGGCCCCGCGAGGATGCACATGGCCTCCGTCGGCCCCGCATCGGGGAGCGGGTGCAGCACATGGATGATCTGCTTGGTCGGGAGGACCGCATCGGCCTCCGGCGCAAAGAGGACGCTGTACGGCTTCAGGTCGACGCCCTCGCGCCGTTCCGGCCGCACCCTGGGCACGAGGTCGAAGAGCGGGTTATTGATCTCGTCCGTCCAGGTCTGACCCACCGGCGGCAGCACGATCACGAGGTGCCCGCCGCGCGTGACCCATTCCCGGAGCGCCTGGGCACGCTCCGTCCCCAGATCGGCCGGCTGCCCGTCCGCCCAGACGATGATCTCGAACGGCGTCAGCCCAAGCCACCGGTCCGGCAGGTTCTCCGGCCGGAGCCCGGTGATCAGCCGCATCTTCTCGTGCCCCCCCCGCATGTACTGCTCGGTCGCTTCCCCCTGGTAACGACCCATCCCCATCTGCCGCTGCCCCAGGATGGCCGTCATCGCCTCCTGACGCTCCACCATGTCGTTGGGCGACAGCAGCACCCGCGTCGCGCCGAGGAGCCGTCCCGCCGCGTACGTCCACCGCCGTTCGCCCCCGGCGCCCGGCAACTCCCCCTCGCGCTCGACCGCCGCGAACGCCGTGGCCATGATCTGGTCGCCCGGCTTGGCCCGGAACGGCAGCCGCACATACATCCAGAGTGGCTGCGGAACACCGGGGTTGGTCGTGAGCACGCGCTCGTAGTGCACCGGGTCCCGGTCCGCGTCCGGGATGGTCAGCCGCACAAGCACATCCCGCTGCTTGTCGTTGCTGTCGTTGATCCGCAGCAGGATCCCCGTCCAGTCCCCCGGCCGAACCAGGCCGCCAACGCCCAGGGAGGCCTGGATCGCCACCTCCCCCGTCCCCTCATCCAGCCGCTGGGCGCGGGCCGGCGAGGTCACCAAGAGCAGCGCCAATAAAAGCGTGGTTATCCGGAACAGGGGCATGGTCGGAATCCGGTTGGTCACGGCCGAGATTCTACCGGAACTCAAGGTGAATGGTTGAGCGACCGATCCCACCAGGGATGACCATGCTCCCCCTCGAAGTCTGGATGGCGATCGGCGCGGTCGCAGGCGTGGGCCTCCTGGCCGTCCTCTATACACTCGCCGAGACCGTCCGGTGCGAGACCTACACCCACGATGTGAAGGTCCGGGCCCACCGCCTCCGCCTCCAGTACGCGGCCCAGCTCCGGACCGAGCAGGACCAGGAAGTCATCGTCGTGGATGAGGAGACCGATTCGGGCCACCCGATCGCCCTGCCCATCCCGATCACCCTCAAGAACGCGGCCTGACGCTCCCCTTCGCGGTTCCCTTCTCAGGAGCCCCAAAGCTCCTGAACCAGGATCGCGTGCGCCCGCGTCCCCAGCCGGAAGCAGTCCAGCTCGAACTTCTCGTTGGGGGAGTGGACCCGGTCGTCGTCGAGCCCGAACCCCATAAAGATCGTCTCCAGCCCCAGCTCCGCCTTCAGGAGCCCCGCCACCGGGATCGACCCGCCGCTCTTGATCAGCGCCGCCGGCGTCCCCGCAGCCTTCTCAAGCGCCGTGGCCGCGGCTTTCAGGTGCGGAGAATCCGTGGGGACCGTCGCCCCCCAGCCCCCGTGATGATCGGTGAACTCCCACCGGCACCCCGCCGGGGTGCGCTGATTGCACCACTCAAAGAACATGCGCGTGATCTTCTCCGGGTCCTGGTCCGCGACCAGCCGGAAGCTCACCTTCGCGGATGCCTTCGCGGGGATCACGGTCTTGGCCCCGTGGCCCGTGTACCCGCCCCAGATGCCGTTGATCTCCGCCGTCGGCCGCGCCCACTCCCGCTCGAGCGCCGAGTACCCGCTCTCGCCGACATCCGCCTCCGGCGGCAGCCCGATCTTCTTCAGGGCATCCGCCGCCGAGAACGGCAGCCTCTTCCACGCCTCGCGCTCCGCGTCGCCCAGCGGCCGCACATCGTCGTAGAAGCCCGGGATCGTGACTCGCCGGTCCTTGTCCCAGAGCTGCGAGAGCACCTTGACCAGCTCCGTGTTCGGGTTCGGCGCCCGCCCGCCCCAGAGCCCCGAGTGCAGGTCCTGGTCGGCCGCGTGCAGCGTGACCTCGGTGTACGCCAGCCCCCGCACGCCGTAGGTGATCGCCGGCTTGTCCTTGGCGATCATCCCCGTGTCCGAGATCAGGCAGATATCGCAGGCCTTCAGCTCGTCCTTGTGCTTCCGGACGAAGATCGGGAGCGACACCGACCCCGACTCTTCCTCACCCTCCAGCAGCACCGTCATCTTGACGCCGCCCGCCGCCTGCCCCGAGACTTCCTTCCAGGCCCGCATCGCCTCGAGGAACGTCATCACCTGACCCTTGTCATCCACCGCCCCGCGGGCGACGACGCGGTCCTGTTTCAGCACCGGCTCAAACGGAGGGCTCTCCCACAGGTCCAAGGGGTCGGCGGGCTGCACGTCGTAGTGCCCGTAGAACAGCACGTGCGGGCCCTTGTACTCTGCCGCTCCCTCCGACCACGCCATCACGATCGGGTGCCCCGGCCTGTCGCCGCTCGTCGTCTCGCGGATCTCAACCCGGAAACCCGCGGCCCGGAGCTGTTCCCCCGCCCATTCCGCCGCCCGCCGCGTCTCCTTCGCGTACGCCGGGTCCGTCGAGATGCTGGGGATGCGGAGCCAGTCCATCCACCGCCGGATCGACTCGGGCTCGTTCTTCTTGATCTGCTTCAGGACCTCTTCGACGTTCGCCATGGTTCGCTCCCGGAACGGTCGGCCGGGCCGACGCGCGATGAAGCCCACGATAGGTGCTCATGCACCGGCGCTGCGGCCCCATTACAGGAACCACCGCAGCTTCCAGTTCCCCCCCTCCATCCGCATGTCCATCCCGTTGTAGCGCCCCAGCCCCTTGCGGGCATCCCCGGTCACCCGCACCCCGAAAAAGTTCCGTCCGAGCTGATCCACGATGACGGTGGGGGAGTGCTCCCCCATCGGCATCCGCGCAAACAGAAGCAGGATGTCTTTCTCGTGGGCCTTGAGCACCGCGAAGGCCTCGCGCGGGTCGAGGTTCCGCTGGCGGTACTCCTCCAGCGTCAGCTCGCTCAGGACCTGCGACGCCAGCAGGTCCGCATCCCCCTCCGCCAGCAGCCGCCGGATGTGCGCCATCAGCTGCATGCCGTTGCGGGCGATCAGCGTCGTGGTCCCGTCCTCGTTCTCGACCACCAGGCTCTGCTCGCCGAGCTCGATCTCGCCCGCCTCCCCCGGGCTGCCCGCCGGCGGCCGCTGCGCCACCGCGGGCTGCCCCGTCTGCACCCCCTCGAGGCCGGCGAAGAACGGCTTGTAACGGACGACCCGCTCCTCCCGCCGGCAGCCGGGCAGCGCCGCCAGGGCCGCCGCGATGCACGCACAGGCTGTCCAGCGCTTGCTCATGCCTCTCCGTTCCGCACGCCGCCGCCCACCGGCTCCGGGGCCGGGTCGCTTTGCCCGCGCCGCCACACATCGTGCACAGCATACTCCCCGCTCATCGCCGGGAAATCGCCCCGCTCGTGGCACCCGCGGCTCTCCCGCCGCCAGGCCGCCGACCGGGCCATCAGGGACCCGACCAGCAGCATGTTCTGCGTCTCCCACCCCGCGGGATCGTCGAGGATCTTGTCGAGCGTGTACCGCCCCCAGAACTCGAACATGTCGATGGCGTCGCGGAGCCGCCCGCCGGTGCGCTCGATGCCCACGTTCTTCCACATCGCAAAGCGCAGGCTCGAGCGCACATCCGCGAGGTCCAGCTCGCCCGTATCCCCCGGGCGGATGTCGCTCACCACCGCGATGGAGCGGGCATCTACTCCCTGCGCCCTTGCTTCCTCCGCGGCCGCGTGCCCGGCGATCGCGCCCATCACCAACCCCTCCAGGAGCGAGTTGCTCGCCAGGCGGTTGGCCCCGTGCAGCCCCGAGCAGGCCGCCTCGCCGACGGCCCAGAGCCCCGGCAGGTCCGTCCGCGCCCCGAGGTCGGTCCGCACGCCCCCGATGGTGTAGTGCGCCGCCGGGTGCACGGGGATCAGGTCCCGCGAGGGGTCGAGATCGAAGCGCTTCAGCTCGGCGGTGATCCCGGGAAAGCGTTCCTTCACCCCGGCGATGTGCCGGCAGTCGAGGTGCACCGGCTGGCCCTGTCGGTCGGCCATCCGCCGCACGATCGCGCGGCTCACCACATCCCGCGGGGCCAGCTCCGCCATGGGGTGGACCTCGCGCATGAAGCGCTCCCCCGCGCTGTCGATGAGGTACGCGCCCTCCCCCCGCACCGCCTCGCTGATCAGGCTCCGCGGCGCCCCGGGCAGGTACAGCGTCGTCGGGTGGAACTGCATGAACGCCAGGTCCGCGACGCTCGCCCCGGCGCGGTACGCGATCGCCACGCCGTCCCCCGTCGCCGTCCGCGGGTTGGTCGTCTCGCG
>JAEYVB010000032.1 GCA_023429345.1 Planctomycetota bacterium | reverse complement strand
CCCGAACGACACACCGCGTCCCGTCGCGCCACCCCTCGCGCCGCCCACGACGCGGGGACCCCTGCCGAACGCCCCGACATCCTGGCCGAAGGTGCTCGGGATTATCGCCATCGTGCTGGGGATCCTGGGCATTCTGGCCAATCTATGGGCCATGGCGGCACCGTACTTTGCGGCGGCGATGCTTAGCGCGGGGGCTTCGGATGAGGAGGCCCGGGCCATGGCCGACGCGATGCGGCAGACCGCACCGATCCAGGTATTGGCGGGGGGCCTGCTGCTCATCGCATCGGTCCTTTTGCTGGTCACGGGGATCGGGCTCGCGAGCCGGCGGAGATGGTCGGTGCGGTGCGGCGTGGTCTGGGCCGTCTTCAAGATGGTGGCTGTCGTGGTGGCCGCGTACATCGGTGTGCAGGTGCAGGAGGCGGTCATGCAGGCCGTGTCTCAATCGGATCCGCAGGCCGCTCGGGCCAGGGGCATCATCTCGGGGTATCAGGGCATCGGCGCGGTCGTGGGCACGCTCTGGGGGTGGGCGTTCCCGATCTTCCTGCTGGTCTGGCTCGGCCGGCGGCGGATCAGGGACGAAACGGCCTCGTGGCGGTAGGCTGCAGCCATGAAGTGTCGCACCTGCGGGTACGCGCTGTGGAATCTCAAGGGCCGGCTCTGCCCGGAGTGCGCCGCGCCGTGGAAGCCCGGCGACTACGAACTCGTTGCCAACGCCGTCCGCTTCTGCTGCCCCGACTGCCTTCAGGAGTACTACGGCACGGGGGAGCGCGGCCACCTGGTGCCGCGGAGCTTCCCGTGCGTGAAATGCGCCCGGGCGCTCGACATGGACGAGATGATCGTTCTGCCCGCGGCGGGCGTGAGGGAGGAGGACACAGGCGTCGGAAAGATGCCCTGGCTGGAGCGGGGGCCGGACGCCCCGTGGCTGGGTGCGAAGTGGTTCGGCACGGTCCTGCGGGCGCTGGGCTCGCCGGCGCGGCTGATGCGTGCCACGCCCGCCGGGTCGTCCCCCGGCAGCGCGGTCGGCTTTGCCTTCACCACTCTGCTGTTCACGACGCTGATTGGCGCCGGGCCCGCGATGATCTTCATGCTGTTCATGGGGGCCGGCGCGGGAGGCGCGGGGGTGATGGGCCTGATGATCGGGCTCGGCTTCGGCGTGCTGATGGGGCTCGTGCTGCCGGTCATCCTCATGCTGGTTTGGTCGCTCTGCACCCACGGGTTGCTCTGGGTCACCGGACCGGCGTCGGCCGGTATCGGCGGCACCGTCAAGGCGTTGGGCTATTCCAGCGGTGTCAGCACGATCGCGGCGGTGCCGTGCCTGGGGGCGTACCTCTGGCCGGTCGCCTGGGTCTGGTGGATGATCTCGGGGACGCTGATGCTGCGCGAGGTGCACAAGGTTTCCTCGCTCCGCGCGACCTTCGCGGTGCTCACCCCCCCGCTGATCCTGGCCGGGATCATGTCGATGTGGTTCGTACTTGGCGTTGTGCCCACTATCCGGCAGGCGATGGCAACGGTCCAGGCGCAGTCGGCCAACGTCGCCCGCACGCTCCACCACATCCATGCGCAGGAGATCAGCGGCAAGCTGAATCAGCGTCGGGCCATCAAGGGGGCATGGCCGCGGCATGTCGCGGAGCTGATAGCCCGCGACCGGATCATGCCCCAGTCGTTCTCGACGGGTGGGAGCCCGCTCGCGGGGCAGATCTCGATCGGCGGGGTTGCACTGGCCGACCTGACGTTCCTGTCGGGCGAGGAACTCGAAAGGGCACTTGGGGATGTGACGGCCAGCGTCCCGGCCGATCTGATCGCCTACCGCATGGGCGATTACGTCTTCACCTACCCGGGGCTGAGTGTCACAGATACCAGCGGCGACTACTGGGTGTTCATCGCGGAGGTTCCTGCCGCCCAGGCCGGATTCGTCGGGAATCCGCCGGTGCCGGCCGCCGGGCCCGTCTGGCTCATCGGGCTGAATGACGGGTCGGTCGTGGAGATCGCGGATGCGGATCTGCCGGGGGCGATCTCTGGGCAGAACGCGCTGCGTCGGGGCGCTGGTCTGCCCGACCTGCCGGATCCCCGGGGCGTGACCGGCTGGCACCAGGGAGCGGCACTTCCAGCCTCACCCCCCTAAGCGACCGGCGCTCGCGACAGGAAATCCACCCCGAACGACCGGCGGCCGAAATTTTCACTGGAATTTTCCCAACAGGTCGATCTAGGAGTTGACATACCCCCTAGGTATGGTGCAAGCTTTCCCCCAACGCCCGGCGCCGAGGCCGCTCCGGGTTGCGAGGCTCGCCGGTGTAGGCGCCCCGCACTCCCCCATCCACCCGGTGGGGGCCATTCGACCTCTTCTGGACGAATGACTCAATGGACAAGGAACTGGTGTCCCGCAACGGGACGCTCACCACCCCGGCCGCCAGCGGCACGGAGGGAAGCCGAACGGTTTCGCTGAAACTGCTCGACGAGGTGGAGCCGTCGGACGACGAGCCCCCAAGTGCCGCGGTCGCCGGCGACGCGACCACAAAAACAATCGCACAACTGAAGATCGCCGAGTACGACCCGCTGATGCACGGCGAGGGCCCCGACGCCGCCTTCAACGTCAGCCCGCGGGCGATGGCCTTCTGCCGCCGCGTTTTCCCCGAGGCGACCATCGCCCAGTGGAACGACTGGAAGTGGCAGTTGCGCAACCGCCTGCGCGACCTGAAGACACTGGAAAGGGCGCTCGTGCTCTCGCCGGACGAGCGGGCCGCGGTGGTCGAGCTCGGCGATGCGCTCCCGGTCGGCATCACGCCCTACTACGCGTCTCTGATGGACCCCGAGGACCCCGTGGACCCGATCCGTCGGACCATGGTCCCGGTGACCACCGAGTTCACGCGGACGCCGGGCGAGGCGGACGACCCGCTGGGCGAGGATCACGACATGCCCGTGCCGGGGCTGGTCCACCGCTACCCGGACCGCGTGCTGTTCCTGGTCACCAACTTCTGCGCGACCTACTGCCGGTACTGCACCCGCGCCCGCCTGGTCGGGAAGACCGGCGAGTACCACTTCAACTTCAAGCAGTACGAGGCCGCGATCGAGTACCTGAAAGAGCACACCGAAGTCCGGGATGTGCTCTTCTCCGGCGGCGATCCGCTGACGATGGCCGACGACCGGATCGAGTGGCTCCTCTCCCGCATCCGGGCGATCCCGCACATCGAGTTCGTACGCATCGGGAGCAAGGTCCCGGCGGTCCTGCCGCAACGCATCACGCCGGAGCTCTGCGCGATGCTGAAGAAGTACCATCCGCTCTGGCTCAGCATCCACTGCATGCACCCGGGGGAACTTACCCCGGAGATGCACCAGGCGTGCGGCCGGCTCGCGGATGCCGGCATCCCGCTCGGGAGCCAAACGGTGCTGACACGCGGCGTCAACGACGATGTCGAGACGATGAAGCGGCTGATGCACAAGCTGCTGATGGCCCGGGTCCGCCCGTACTACATCTACCAGTGTGATCCGATCTCGGGCTCCTCCCACTTCCGTACGCCGGTTGAGACGGGCCTGAAGATCATCGAGGGGCTGCGGGGGCACACCACCGGCTATGCCGTTCCGCAGTTCGTCATCGATGGTCCCGGCGGCGGCGGGAAGATACCATTGCTGCCGGAATACCTGGTCGGCCGCGAGGGCGACGACCTGATCCTCCGAAACTTCGAGGGAAAGACGTTCCGCTACC
>JAEYVB010000402.1 GCA_023429345.1 Planctomycetota bacterium | reverse complement strand
GCACACCTTCTCGCGCGGGAAGTCGGCCCGGTCCGCCAGCAGCACCCGCGCGCCCGCCGCCGCGAGCCGGTACGCGGCCAGCGCCCCCGCCGGCCCCGCGCCGATGACCACCGCATCCCAGGCCATCGCCGCAGCGCCGAAAGAGTCGATCGTGCCGGCGATCACGCCCGGCCCCACACCAGCCGGAAGCGGCAGGGCCAGACCGGCTCGATCCGCGCCCCATCGAGCCCGGCGCGGGTCGCGGCCCGCGCGAACTCGTCGATGCTGAAGGCGGCGCGGACGCTCCGGACCGCGTCCGCGTGCACGATCCCGCTGCGGGTGACCAGCCGGCTCGCCGCCGCCGCCACGAGGTACCCGCCCCGGCCGCGGCGCAGGTCGCTCACCAGCACCATCCGCCGGGCAGCGCAGCGCATCTTGTACAGGAGTTCCACGACACTATCGTGCGGCAGGTGGTGCATGAAAAGCGAGCACATCACCACGTCGTAATCCGCCGGCAGCTCCTGCCGGAGGGCATCCAGCCGGAAGAAGGCCCCCGCCCGCCCCACACCCCCCGCCCGGAAGCGTCCGCGGGCGATCGCCAGCGCTGTCTCGCTGATGTCGCAGCCGTCCACCGTGAGCGTGATCCCCGCCGCCCGCGCCCGCCGCTCGAGCGCGGCCGGCACATCACCCGACCCCGTGGCGATGTCCAGCACCCGCAGCGGCGGGTGCCCCGGCGCAGCCGTCAGCTCGCGGAGGGGAGCCCACAGGATCCCGGCCGCGCCGCTCAGCCGGTTCAGCCGCGCCAGCCCCCGCAGCGCAGCGCGGTGCCGCCGCTCGTCCAGGGCGGGATCATCCATCAACTCCGGCGTGAGGTCACGCCGGTCCAGCGCGGGCACCAGGGCCATGCCCCAGCCTACCCGACGGGCATGAGCCGGCGTCAGTCCCCGCCTCAGTCCTCGCCGGGCCCGGGCCCGATGTACGCCACGAACGCCGCCCGCCCCCGGTCCGCCTCCGCCAGCGACACGGCATCGGCGGGCACGGTGCTGAACGTCACGATCCCGGCGTCGGGTTTCAGGTGCCGCAGCGCGTGCACCAGGCCGCCGTCGAAATCGGAATGGAATCGCCCGACGACCAGCACGACCGGCCGGTTCCCCGCCGCGAGCGCACCCGCGACGCTCTCGGCCATCGTCCAGTCCCAGAGCGACTGGCTCCGCAGCATCGACTCTGCGCGGGTAGTCTGCTCCTCGGTCGGCAGCGCCCCGGCGGGCGCCTCCGCCGCGGCCGCGCTGTGGTCCGCCGGCTCGCGGATCATCAGGCCGAAGAAGTCGTCCCGGTAGCGCTGCGGCGGGTCGGTCTCGGGGATGCGGAAGAGCCGCGCCAGGGACGGCGCCAGCGCCCGCAGCCGGTCGTACCCCTCGAGCCGCGCCAGCCGGACCAGCGGGCGCGGCGCGTTGGCGGCGATCACCGGCCG
The DNA here is from genome assembly GCA_023429345.1 of Planctomycetota bacterium. GTDB lineage: Bacteria > Planctomycetota > Phycisphaerae > Phycisphaerales > UBA1924 > JAEYVB01. Next base: position 2,068 of record JAEYVB010000402.1, on the reverse strand, counting down.
CCCCGCCGCCCTGGCCGCCTCGACCATGTCGCGGTGCCCCGCGGGATAGTTCCCGCCGCTGCGCTGCGTGCGCCTGCGGAACGTCGCCTCATCCACCACCCCCGCGAGGTACTCGTCCAGCCGCGACTGCTCATCCCGCTCGAAGAACTCGAGGGCCAGCGCCGCATCCGGCGACTCGGCCAGCACATCCTTCCAGAGCGCTGCGGCCCAGGGGAGGCCGGTGGGATGACCGTGGTTCTCGCCGATGATGACCACATCCGCCCCCCGCGCCGCGGAGACGATCTCCTCCCAGCCGGCCATCGCCCCCGAATCGCCCCGGAACGTCGGCACCGACCGCGGCTCGAGCGGCGGCCGCTCCGCCCGGCGGGCCTGCGTGGCGCACCCCGAGACCATGGCGACCAGGAGCAGCAGCGGCGTGAGGCGGAGCAGGAGCGTTGGCATGGCGCGAGTGTACCGCCGGGTATCATGCCCCGCATGGCACGCAGGCAGGTCGTCGTCGTACGCTCGAGAGCGCCGTCCAAACGCCCGACGCGGAAGGCCGCGGCCGCCATCATCACGCGCGCCACGCGCATCACTACCCGCAAGGCCGCTCCGGCGGGCGGGGTGAAGCACGGCGGGATCTCCTCGGCCGCCGTCGAGAAGGCCACGGGCCGGGGCTGGGCGGAGTGGTTCGCCATCCTCGACAAGGCCGGGGCGCGTTCCATGACGCACAAGGAGATCGCGGCCCTGCTCCACGCCAGGCACCGGTGCCCGCCGTGGTGGTCGCAGATGGTGACCGTCGGCTACGAGCAGGCCCGCGGCCTCCGCGCGAGGCACCAGGTCGCGGGCGGCTACCAGGTGGGCGCCAGCCGCACCGTGAACATCCCCATCGCCGCGCTCTACCGCGCCTGGGCCGACCCGAAGCAGCGCCTCCGCTGGCTCGGCGCTGCGGACCTCGAAGTCCGCCGGGCGACCGCCAACCGGAGCCTCCGCATCACGTGGCAGCCGAAAAAGCCCGCCCCGACCTCCGTCGAGGTCATGTTCTACGAGAAGGGCGCAGGGAAGTCGCAGGTGACCGTCCAGCACAGCAAGCTCAAGACCGCGGCCGGGGGGCAGGCCGCCAAGAAGTTCTAGGCGGCGAAGCTTGGCCGGCTCAAGACCTTGCTGGAGATGCCCGATTGACGCGTCCGCATTCGACCCGCACCAGCCGGTCAAGTTCGTGTGTCCAGGTGCGCGTCGTCCTCCGCGGCCTCGTTCCGGTCCGCCCCGCAAGCGAGCTGGTGCCGTGGGAGCGAATCTCGATGCATCCGAACGGTCGTTTCCGCATGCTTATCCCCGATCTCGGTGATCGCTATCCGCTGTTTGCTTCGCCGTACCACCAGCGCATCGCGGTCAGCGCCTGGAAACGATCGGTCCGCCGCCGAATGCGCGATGGGACGCTGGATATATCCGAGCGTTACGAGCGGCTGGACTGGATGCCGTGGATCGCGGCTATCGTATTTATCATCTGGTCGGCGGGGCTCCTGGCCGGGACGCAATCTCGCATCCTGTGGCATGGGGCAGTGACGGGAGGGGGAACGCGTGCCGTTCTCTCCGCGTTCGCCTTTACGCTCAGCATCGTTCTCCTGCCCGCTCTAACGCTGGTCTCCGCCGTTTGCCTGGCCGAGGCGAACGTCCGCACGTCGCGGGTCACGAGCGAGGTCATCGAGGCGCAGCTCCGCGGGGGCCGCCGGGTCCGGCAACGGTGGACCGATGTCCGATCCGTGAAAGTCGTTCGCTGCTCGATGCATGTTTCATGTGCCGACGGCACCGTACTCAAGTTCTTGGGCTCGAAGAGCGCCGCAGTAACACTTCTGAAACAGCGCGTGCCGGGAACAGTCGATGGAATCGGCTTCGCTCCTGCCTCCCGGGCCGCCGTGCGATCGATCATGGCGCGAGCCCTTCGGCTCAGCCTCGTGATGAGCGTTCTGATGCTGGCACCCGCAGTGCTTTTGATGTTTGCCCTCGGTTCCAGCCCGCAGATCCGCGGCCTGCTGATGCTCAGCGTACTCCTCCCCGGAATCGCCCTTGTGGGCGGTTACGCGCAGAT
>JAEYVB010000395.1 GCA_023429345.1 Planctomycetota bacterium | reverse complement strand
GAGAGGATCGTCTGTTCGCGGCCCGGGCCGACACCGATCATGCGGACCGGTGCGCCGACGTACTCCTCGATCGTGTCGAGGTATCGGCGGGCCTCGTCGGGGAGGTCGCCCCGGCGGCGGACGGCGGAGATGTCGCCGTGGAAGCCGGGGAGCGTCCGGTAGACCGGCTCGGCCCTGGCGAGGTCGCTGGCGTCGGGGAGGAACCGGCCGGTGGCCCTGCCATCAACCTTGTACTCGGTGCAGATCTGGAGTTCGGGCAGGCCCTCGAGGACATCCAGCAGCGTGACGTTGAGGCCGGTCGTGCCGTTGACCATCGCGGAGTAGCGGACGGCGACGAGGTCCAGCCAGCCGACGCGCCGCGGGCGTCCGGTGGTGGTGCCGTATTCGCGGCCGCGCTCCCGGATGCGGTTGCCGGTGTCGTCCTTCAGCTCCGTCGGCATCGGGCCGCGGCCGACTCGCGTGGAATAGGCCTTCATCACTCCAAGGACGCTGCCGATGGAACGTTCGGGGACGCCGGTGCCGGGGCCGATGCCCAGGACGGAGCAGCTGGAGCTGGTGACGTAGGGGAACGTGCCGTGGTCGACATCCAGGAGCGTGGCGTTGGCGCCCTCGAAGAGGATCTTCTTGCCGCGAGCGAGGAGGTCGTGGAGGAGGTAGGTGGTGTCCTGGATGCGGGGGCCGAGTGTGCGGCCGCTGGCCAGCAGCTTCTGGCCGAGAGCTTCTGGGTCGAAGGGGACGAACTCGCGGCCGAGGCGGTGGGCGATGCCCGCGAGCATGCTGTTCTTGAAGGCGCAGGCGAGGCCGAGCCTTTCCTTGAGAGCCGCGGGGCGGAGGAGGTCGCCGGCGCGGATGGCGGTGGCCCGCTGGATCTTGTCGGCGTAGGCCGGGCCGATGCCGCGGCGGGTGGTGCCGATCTCAAGGTTCTCGCCGACCTCGAGCTGGGCCATGCCGACCTTGAGCATCTCCTCGCGGAGCTCGTCCTCGAACTTGTGGTAGGGGGCGACCACGTGGGCGCGGTCGGAGAGGACCAGCCCGGAGGTATCGACGCCGCGGGCCGCGAGGCCTTCGAGCTCCTCGATGAGGCGCTCGGGGTCGACAACGACGCCGTTGCCGACGATGGCCAGCTTGCCGGGGTAGAGGATGCCCGAGGGGACCAGGTGCAGGGAGTAGCGGGTGCCGTTGACGACGACGGAGTGGCCGGCGTTGGCCCCGCCGTTGTAGCGGGCAACGGCGTCGTGGTCGGCGGCGAGGAGGTCCACGGCCTTGCCCTTGCCCTCATCGCCCCACTGGAGGCCGACGACGGCGGTGCAGGTGCCGGAGGCGGCCCCCGGGGGCGGGACGGGGCGGTCGGGGGCGCGTTCGATGGTCTGGTTCATGCGGCGGTGGGCCTGTAAAGCCAAGTTTAGGCCGCGGCGGGGATGTTCTTGGGCGGTTCCGGGAGGGTCAAGTCGGGGCGCGGAAGGGCCGATAGAAGCGAGTGCCCCTTGGAGTAACCGCGAATGTCCAATCCAGACACGCTTCGCGTGATGTGCCCGAACCTGACGTGCCGGAAGATCCTCGCGGTGCCCTCATCGGCGCGTGGCAAGACGGTGCGGTGCCGGGGGTGCAGCACGAACATCCGGATCCCTGCGCCCGAGACCCCGCCGGCGGAGAAGTCGGCGGACGGCAAGCCGGGGAAGGCCGTGGCGTGAGCCGGCCGACGTAGAGCGGCCGGGTGATGCGGGCGCGGCCCGAGCGGGCCGCCCGGGGGGCTCCCGGGGGGAGTACGCTATCGGCGACGGGCGTCGACTTATCCCGCCACGGAGCCGCCATGGACCTGTACATCGATACCGCGAGCATTGAAGAGATCCGCCAGGCCGCCGATATGGGCGTGCTCGACGGCGTGACGACGAACCCGAGCCTGATCGCCAAGGAGAAGGTGCCGTACGCCAAGCGTCTCGCGGAGATCTGCGAAATCGTGAAGGGGCCGGTGTCGGCGGAGGTGGTGGCGACGGACTACGAGGGGATGATGCGCGAGGGGCGGGAGAGCGCGAAGATCGCCTCCAACATCGTGGTGAAGCTGCCGAGCACGATGGAGGGGCTCAAGGCGTGCAAGGCGCTGAGCTCGGAGGGGACGCGGGTCAACATGACGCTCTGCTTCCAGCCGCTGCAGGCGCTGCTGGTGGCGAAGGCGGGGGCGTTCCTGGTCAGCCCCTTCATCGGGCGTCTGGACGACATCGCAGAGGACGGCATGGTGCTGATCCACCAGATCCGCCAGATCTACGACAACTACGGGCTCAAGACCAAGCTGTTGGCCGCGTCGATCCGGCATCCCAAGCACATGGTGGAGTGCGCCCTGGCCGGCGCGGACGTCGCGACGGTGCCCTTCAGCGTGATCAAGCAGATGATGCAGCACCCGCTGACGGACAGCGGGTTGAAGAAGTTCGTCGAGGACTACCGGAAGGCGTTCGGGGGCTGAGGCGGCGACGCGCCGGGTGATGGCAGCTACACGGCGGGGTAGAGCCTGAGCATCTGCGTTTCGCTCAGTTCATCCTCGCAGAGGAGCCGTCCGTCCACGATCATGCCGCGGCGGAGTGCTTCGATGCGGTCGGAACGGAGCCAGTCGGTCGTCCAGGCGCCGCACTGAGCGCAGCGGCCGGCGTTGCTGGAGCTTTCCGTGAGGTCTCGGAGAAGGACCTGGTGGCAGCCGAGGTCGTCTCGGTCGCCCCCGGCGAGCTCGTTGATTGAGTTCTGGATGCGGTCGGCGAGCTCCCAGACGGGGGAGTCGGGGTCGTCCGCGCTGGCGGCGGGGGGGAACTCGACGACGACGGGGAACATCAGCAGAAAGCCGCGGCGGGTGTCATCCATGCCGAGAGAATAAACCAAAGAATAAAGGCCGCCCACACGGACGGCCTTCTCAGGAACAAGCCCATTCCTGATGGATGCAGGATTACGGATCAGCGGCGACGGCGGGCGGCGGCCAGGGCGCCGAGACCCAGGAGGATGCCGGCGCCGGGGGCCGGGATGACGCCCGATGCGGAGAAGGAACCCTCGGAGAACCAGGGGCCGACGGGCGCGAAGTTGGGCGTGAGGGCGGTGCCGGGGTTCTGGCCGGCGTAGGGGAGCGCGCCGCTGGTATTCAGGGCGGAGAGGTCGAAGGCGAACCCCTGCTGCTCGAGGGCGCCGGGGGCGAGGCCGTAGCCAGGCAGATTGGCGCCGGTCCACGTCATGTTCACGGTGGCCCCGTTGGCCGGGTTGCCCTGGAGGGAGCCGGTGCTGTACCAGGAACTCTGCCCGCCCTGGGCGGTGAAGAGCGCGCCGGTGAAGGCGACGTTCAGCAGCGGGGTGCCGGAGGCGATATCGAGGAAGCTGAAGCTGCCCTGCGCGGTGTAGTTGTGGGCGAAGTTGCCGCCGCCGAGGGCGGTGCTACCGGCGTATGCCAGGATGACGTTGGCGTCGAAGACCGTGGAGACGCTGAGAGTGGCGAGCGGCCCGTTGTTGTCGTCGATCAGGAGGCTCACGGGGTTGTTCCCGGTGCCGTCCGTGAACGCGAGCGAGTTGCCGTTGAAGGTCCAGGCGTTGCCCGCCGAACCCGAGGCAAAGCTGAAAAACGCGGCGTTCGCGGCGCCGGTGGCGGCGAGCGCGAGGACGGCGCAGGAAATCGCCCGAATCTTCATGGGACTCTCCTTCCAAGGCCTTCGTCACAGCCGGCGGGCACGTTCCGGCCCACCGGTCCGCGGGGGCCATCTCTCGTGAGCCCGCCGCGGCACCCTGAAAGTGCCTCATGTGGGCCGAATAACCACCCGCGCGAATAAAAAACCCGGGTTCGTGAGTCCGGGTTTGGCGGGTGGTTGGGTTGTGGTGACCAGGAGTGGCCGGGGCTGTGCAGGGGAGGCCAGTGAAGGTCCTGAATCCGGAGTTTTACATCGGCTTTTTGTTAATCGTGACGTCGTAGACCTCGAGCAGCTTTTCCTTGTCGAAGACCATCTCCTGGCGGGAGAGGCCGACGACGTCGTACTCGGGGGTGAGTTCGATGGCGTCGACGGGGCAGGCTTCCTCGCACATGCCGCAGAAGATGCACCGGAGCTCGTCGATCTCGAACTTCTTGGGGTACTTCTCGCGGTCGTCCCAGGGGCTCTCGGCGGCCTCAATGTGGATGCAGCGGGCCGGGCAGATGGTGGGGCACATCATGCAGGCGACGCACTTGACGCGGCCCTCTTCATCCCGGTTGAGGCGGTGGACGCCGCGGAAGTTGCGGACCTCGATGCCGCCC
>JAEYVB010000381.1 GCA_023429345.1 Planctomycetota bacterium | reverse complement strand
GGCGAGAGCCTGCTCGATGGCCCGATGCCCGTACCAGCGGACGACACCGGAGGGGATTTCGTTGCCGACCGAGATCGCCAGCAGCGCCGGGTGCTTGCCGAAACGCTCCGCGGCGGCACGAACGCTGGCCCGGGCCTCGCGCATGTGCTCCCGGCGTTCGAGGAACGGGAGGTGCTGTGCCCACGGGACGCCCACGAGCACGCGGAGGCCGGCGTCGGCGGCCTCGTCCATCAGCCAGTCCGGGGGGAGGGTGTAGATGCGGGCCGTGTTGATGGAGTTTTGCCGCATCAACCGGAAGTCCCGTCGAACCTGCTCGGGCGAGCCGTACTCGCCGTGATCGCCGGGTGCGAAGGGGCCGTAGGTGACGCCCCGGATGTAGAACTTGGCATCCGCCGCGAACAGAAACTTTCCGCGCGCGCCGATCGGCTGGCCGGGGCGTGGGGTGCTCGGGACGGGGACCTCCTGGGGTGGGGCTGCGAGCGTCGTCACCGGGTGCGCCCCGCTACGCTCGTGGCGTGAAGATCCTGGTGATCGCCCCCCATCCCGATGACGAATCGATCGGCTGCGGAGGAACCGTGCTGTTGCACACGGGCCGCGGGGATGAGGTGCGGGCGGTCTTCCTGACCTCGGGGGAGGCCGGCTTGCCCGACACGCCGCCGGCGGATGCGCAGCGGATTCGGGAGCGAGAATCGGAGGCGGCGGCCGCGGTGCTTGGGCTCGGGTCGATCGAGTTTCTGCGGCTTCCGGACGGGCGGTGCGGGGAGGCTGTGGCGGAAGCCGGCAAGCGGCTGCGCGGCCTCATCGAGCGGTTCGCGCCGGACCACATCCTGCTGCCCCATCCGGACGACGGGCATCCGGACCACGTGGCGTGCCTGCCAATCGTGCGCGCGGCGCTGGGCGGCCGCGGATCGCCCCCCCACCTCCGGGGGTACGAGGTGTGGACGCCGATGGAGGCGATCCACTATGTGGAGGACATCACGGGCGTGATGCAGCGGAAGCTGGAGGCGATCGGGCGCCACGCATCGCAGATGGCGCAGCTGCGGTACGACCTGGCCGCGGCGGGGCTGAGCCAGTACCGCGGCGCGCTGATGGGGGCCTGCCCGTATGCCGAGGTGCAGTGCTGGCTGAGCCCCGCGGCGGGGTGAGCCGGTCTCAATGGTCGCTGATGAGCACACGGCGCAGGCCGTCCTCCGTCAGGGGGGTGTTCTTGACGTGGCCGTCGACGTACAGCACGTTGATGGACCAGCGGTGGCGGGCGCGACCGTTGACCTCTCCGGTGTCGGGGTTCACGGGGATGCCGAACTGGTAGAAGATGCCGCGCGCAAACATGATCGGCGGCATGGAGCCCTTGAAGTACTCGTTGTAATCGCGGAGGGAGTAGCCGGGCTGGAGTTCCTGATCGAAGAAGAGCGAGTAGTTGATGCCCATCGGGTTCTCGAAGACGCGGGGCTCGCCGTCGGCGGTCAGCGCGACGGCATCGGGGCGCTGAACGCGGAAGAGACGGCCCATGAGCCGCTGGTTCTGGAGGAAGCTCTGGCCCAGGGGCCACTCGTTGGCCATGTACGAGGTCATCTCGCCGAGGCCGGAGGTGACCGTCCACGTGGTGTCGTTGGGGAGAAGCGTGTTGCCGATATGCCAGGTGTTCTCTGGATCGAAGGTGCTGTCGTCGGGGCAGCGGGTCTGGGCGAAGAAGCTCTGGGCGCTGCTGTCGCCTGAGCCCGGGTACCCGAGGTGCCGTCGCATCGCCTGGAGCGAGCTGGTGTCCATCTGCACGCCGCCCGCTTCGACGAGCGACGCGAAGAAGGGCATCGGTCGGGCCGGGCTCCCGGGGCCGTTCTCGGCGTAATAGGTCAGATCGCGCGGGAGGAACTGGTTTGTGAAGGTGGCGCGGGTGTGCTCCCAGAGGCGGCCGGCCAGGGGGGCCTGGTCTCGACGCGAGGCGGCGAACGCCGCGGTGAGTTGCCCGATGTTCCGCTGCTGCACCGAGCACTTGGTGGTCTTGGCGGCGTCCCGTGCGCCGCCCAGGACGGGCAGAAGGAGGCCGATGAGCAGGCCGATGACCGCGATCACGACCAGGAGCTCGATGAGCGTGAACGCGCTGCGCGGGGATGGATGTGGCTGCTTCATCACGGGCACCCCGCCGCGAAGCGCTGCAGGAAGCAGGTGAAGTCGGCGACGTTCAGCGTGGGTGCGGCCGTGCTGGCGTCGCAGTTGGCGTAGGAGTCGCCGGCGGCGAAGCGCTGGAGAAAGCAGGTAAAGTCGGCGACGTTGAGGACGGGGGCGGCGGTGCTGCTGTCGCAGTTGGCGTAGCAGCCGGAGCCCGGCGAGAGGCTGACCGCGGCGCTGGTGACCGTCCCGCAGGAGTTGGTGACCTGCACGTCGTAGGTCCCGAAATCGCCCGACCCGACGGGGTTGATCGTGAGGGTCGGCCCGGTAGCGCCGGAGATGTGGCCGCCGCTCGAGAGCGGGCTGCCGGCCTTGCGCCACTGATAACTGGCGGCGCCGGTGGCGTTCACCGTGAAGCTCGCCGACTGCCCGGACGCCGCGGCGGTGCTGGCCGGCTGCTGGACGATGACCGGCACTCCCGCCGGCAGCTCCCAGGTTTCCGTGCTGTAGGAATAATCGAAGCCGCCGTGCAAGACGAGGGCGTTCCGCCCGCTGTCGAAGCACATGGCCGCGGCGTCGCGGGGGCCCGGGTTCGGGCCGGCCCGCTGGGTCCACGCGGCTCCATCCCACTCATGCGTCCCCGCGGCATAGCCCGCCGCGTCCTCGCCCCCGAAGAGAATGGAGCGGCCCATGGCGGGGTTGTGCACGAGGTTATGGAACTGTCGCGCCGGGCCGCTCGCGGTGCGGAGTTGCCACGATGAGCCGTCCCACTCCCAGGTTTCGCCGCTGATGCCGACGAGATCCCGCCCGCCGTGCAGGACCACGACGTTCCGGGAGGCGTCAAAGGTCATGGAGTGGAACGCGCGGGGGGTCGGTCCCGGAACGAGGCGCTGTGTCCACGCCGTGCCGTTCCACTCCCAAGTATCGCCGAGGTACGAGTTCTGGCCGTCGGTCCCGCCGAAAAGGACTGTTACCTGGCGGGCCGCGTCATACGCGAAGCCCGGGAACGAACGGGGCGAGGGGCCGGGGGCCGGCTTGGGGCTCCATGCGGAGCCGTCCCAGGCCCAGGTTTCACCGTTGAAGTCCGCGCCGTTCGCCCCGCCGAAGACGAGGATCTCCGAACGTGCGGCGTCGAAGACCATGGCGTGTCCTGCGCGGACCGATGGGCCGGCGCCCTGCTTCTGCACCCAGCTTGCGCCATCCCACGCCCACGTCTGCGCCGTGTTGCCGGTGCCGTGCTGCCCGCCGAAAAGGATCACCTCGCCCCGGGCGGCGTCGTGCGCCATCGCGTGATAGGCACGGCCGGTCAGGGCACCGCCCGCGCGGAGCGTCCAGGCGAACCCGTCGTACTCCCAGGTCTGGTTGTTGTTGGCGCCGTCGTCGCCGCCCATCAGGACGACCCGCTGCCGTGCGGAATCGTACATCATCACCGTGCCGCCCATGGGCGGCGGGCCGGAGACGGGCCGCTGCATCCAACTGGAGCCGTCGTACTCCCACGTCTCACCGTCGTAGCCACCCTCGACGTATCCGCCGAACAGCACGGTGACGTTTCGGACGGGATCGAAGGCCATGGCGTGGTACCCGCGCGGAGCGGGGCCGGGGATGAGCCGCTGGGTCCAGCCAGTGCCGTTCCATTCCCAGGTCTCGCCGTTTACCGTCCCCGTGTCGCCGCCGAAGAGGACCATGACGCCGCGGCCGCTGTCGAAGGCCATGGCCGCAGCGCCGCGGCCGGAGGGGCCGGAGGAGGACGCGAGCGTCCACCCGCTGGGCCCTAGTACGTGCGTCTGGTTGCTGGCGTTAAAGATGGTGAATCCCCCGAACATCACCATCTCCTGGCGGATGCTGTCGTACGCCATGCAGGCGTAGGCCTTGGGGAAGATTCCGCCGGCCGCGCGTTGGGTCCATCCGGTACCGTTCCACTCCCACGTATCGGAGGAGTAGAAGGCGCCGGCGCCCCCGAACACGACGGTGACACCCCTCGCGGCGTCGTAGCCCATGGCGTGCGCAAAGCGGGCGCTCGGGCCGCCGGAGTAGGACCGTTCGGTCCAGCCTTGGCCGTTCCATTCGGCGAGCTTATTGCTCGCGCCCTGACGATCGGTGCCACCGAACACGACGCCGACTCCGCGGCCGGAGTCGAACGCCAGGCCGTGGTAGGACCGTGCGCCGGGCTCGTCGCTGCGCAGGGTCCAGCCGCAGGACTGGCCCTGGGCCGAGTACAGGGCGATGGTCGGCACGGCGAGGGCCACGAGGACGTGAGTGCGAGCGATAGGCATACCGGTATCCTCAGCGGGGAGATCTCTCAAAGGAGCGTGCGCCGCCTATCCTGATACAACTTGCCCCGCGGGGAACTTTCCCCAACACTGGGGGTCCGTGGCGGATTACTCGAACAATCAGGCCTGGGCCGACCCGGAGTCGCTGGTTTCGGCCTGCGTTTCGGGCGACCGTCGCGCCTGGGATGTGCTTATCAGCCGCTACGGCCGGCTGGTTTATTCGGTGCCCAGTAGGTATGGGTTGCACCGGGACGTGTGCGACGACGTGTTTCAGGCCGTATTCGCGACCGTCCTGCAGCAACTGCCCCAGCTCCGAGATGCACGAACATTGCCGAAGTGGCTGATCACGATTGCGGCGCGAGAATCGCAGGCGGCGCTGAGGCGATCGCGAGCGACCGAGGTCACGAAGAACGACGAGGCCCTGCCCCCCCTACTCGAGATGTTGACCGAACTGGAAGACCACCACCGCATCCGCGAAGCCCTCAACGCCCTGGGAGAGCCCTGCCGGACGCTCTTGATG
>JAEYVB010000378.1 GCA_023429345.1 Planctomycetota bacterium | reverse complement strand
GTCGGGTGATGGCGCTCGGCGCATCGTTGGTGTGGAGGGTCGAGAACACCAGGTGGCCCGTCAGGGCGGCCTGGATGGCGATCTCGGCCACTTCCTTGTCGCGGATTTCGCCGACGAGGATGACGTTGGGCGCCTGGCGCAGCATCGACCGGAGGATCGCGGGGAAGGTGAGGCCGATCTTCTCGTTCACCTGGCACTGGTTGATGCCGCGGAAGTTGTACTCGACCGGGTCCTCGGCGGTGATGATCTTCTTGTCGGGGCGATTGAGAACGTCGAGGGCCGAGTAGAGCGTGGTAGTCTTGCCGGAGCCGGTCGGGCCGGTGACAAGGAAAATCCCGTTGGGGCGGCGGATGATGCGGTTGAAAATCTGGAGGTTGTCGGCCTCGAAGCCGAGGTTCTCGAGGCCGATCCGGACCGAATCGGGGCGCAGAATACGGAGCACCATGCTCTCGCCGTGGTACGCCGGGCACGCCGAAACGCGGAAGTCGACGTCGGTGTCGTCGACGGGCAGCTTGATGCGGCCGTCCTGCGGGACGCGCCGCTCGGCGATGTTCATGCCAGCCATGAGCTTGATGCGGGAGAGCAGCGAGTTCTGCATGCGCTTGGGCAGGTTGTCACGCTCGATGCAGACACCGTCAATGCGGTACCGGAGCCGGACGCGGTCGGTCATCGGCTCGATATGGATATCCGACGCCCGGGAACGCACCGCCTCGATGATGATGCGGTTGCAGAGGCGGACGATCGGGGCATCCTCGGAGACGACATCGATCGACTTGTCCAGCGAGCGGTCGACCGACTTGTCGACCGACCGGTCGATCGACTCGGTCACCAGCGAGGCCCCGGGAGCGACCATCTTCTCCTGCGTCACCCCGCCCGCCCCGCCGCCGTTGAGCGTGCCATCGATGAACCGCTTGATCTGCGAACGGGCCGCGATGCGGGGCTCGATCTCGACGTTCAGGCGGAACCGGAGCATGTCCATAAGCTCCAGGTCCATCGGGTCGTGGATGATGAGTTTCAGGCGACCGCCCGACTTCTCCAGGGGCAGGATGAGGTGCTTCTTGACCAGGTCGTCCGGGATGAGCTTGGTGTCGATCTGTTTGGCTACGCCGTTAGCGGCGAGGTCGATGTACTCGTAGTTGAACTGCGTGGCGAGCGCCTTGGCGACCTGCTCCTCCTTGGCGAAGTTGAGTTCTACCAGGACATCGCCGAGCCGCTTGCCGGAACCCTTGGCGACGTTGGTGGCCTGTTCGGATTGGGCCTGAGTAATGACGCCCCAGCCAACGAGAATGTCGCCGAGTTTCTTGCGGGATCGGGCCATGCGACGGATCACTCCAAGGGGGTTCTGGACGGGGAGTAGGCGGCGGGGGAAAGCTCCCGGGCCGGGATGAAGTCTAGGTGGTGCCGTGCCGGAAACCGGCACTGCGAGGTATGTACGACGCGGGGCGGGGAGCCGATCGCCGGCCCCCCGTCAGGGCGGGCCATTATGCAGGAAACCGCGCCGGCCTTCAACGAGACGGGATCTGCGGCCTGCTCTTGCAGGGGCCCGGCTACGATGGGCGCGCTGCACCGTGAGCGTTCTTTTGAGGCAATGACGTGACCCATACCAGCCCCCAGCGAATCGACTCTCCTGGCCGCGGCACGCGGCGACTGCTGATCACGGCCGGCCCGACCCACGAGCCGATCGATGCGGTGCGATTCCTGGGGAACCGTTCATCCGGGCGTGTAGGGGTGGCCCTGGCGGATGAGGCCGCTCGCCGGGGCTGGGATGTGACGCTTCTGCTTGGTCCCGCACCACGGCAGCCATCTGATTCGCGGGTACGGGTGAGGCGGTTCCGAACGGCGACCGACCTCGAGGCCCTCCTGGGGGAGGAGACGCCGGGTGCCGATGTGCTGATCATGGCCGCGGCCGTGGCGGACTACCGCCCCAAGGTTGATCCTCAGTTCTTTGGGGGCAAGTTCCGGCGGAAGAACGAGGTCCTGACCCTTCAACTGGAGCCGACGCCGGACCTGCTGGCGGGGGTCGCCTCGCGGCGGCGCCCCGACCAGTTCATGGTCGGGTTTGCCTTGGAGCCAAGGGAGGAACTCCTCGCCTCCGCCCGGGCCAAACTGGAGCGGAAGAAGGTGGATCTGGTGGTAGGGAATCCACTGGAGACCATGGACGGGGAGACCATCGAAGCAATGGTGCTGGGGAAGGATGGGACAGAGGTTCGGACGCCCGGGGCGATCGACAAGGTGGCGTTCGCCGGGTGGCTGATGCAGATCATCGACGAGCGGACAGGGAAGTAATGGACCAGCACGAAGCGGGGTCGGGGCGGCAGGACGAGTCCCCGGATGAGATCACGTCCGGAGAACCCGTCCGGCGGAACGAGGAGGATGTGTCCGAGAGCCCGGAACCATCCTCAATCCCAGAGCAGAGCGCCGAGATACCCGCAGCCCCCGCGCAGCGGTCCGCGCCGGAGTCGCGGCCTCGCGGCCAGCGCACGGACCCGCCGCCCCGGAAGGCGTGGCTGGCGCGCAATGTACCGATTGTCCACGAGGACAAGGATGTGCTGATCGTCGACAAGCCCTCCGGGCTGCTGACGGCGAACATTCCTGGAGAGACGCGTGAAGCGCTCTTCGACATGGTCAAGGAATACGCCAAGAACAAGAACCGCCGAGCAAAGGCATGGATCATCCACCGGCTGGACAAGGAAGCCTCCGGACTGCTGGTCTTTGCGAAGAACGAGAAGGCGTACCACTGGCTCAAGGAAGAGTTCAAGGCAAAGCGGGTGCATCGGCTCTATCTGGCCGTGGTCGAGGGAGATGTCGGCGGCGAAGCTCCGACCGGAAGCCAGCAGGAAGATCAGACGGGGGAGGGGCGGAAAGGAATGGCCGCGGCCGCCACGCGGCAACTGCCGCAGGGGACGATCCAAAGCTTCATCCGTGAGGGTGAGCAAAAGGTCACGAGCGTTGGGCTCGGTGATGTCGCGAAGGATGCCGCGCGGTTCACGGCACGGGCGTGGCGGGGCGAGCGTCCACCGCCGGGTCGGGGGCCCCGCGAGCGAGCGGCGCGCTTCGAGCCCGAGGAGCGGGATCCCAACGCCCCGCGACTGGCGGTGACGCACTGGCGGCTTCTTGCGCGGGGGAACGGACGGAGCCTGTTGCAGCTGCGGCTGGAGACGGGCCGCAAGAACCAGATCCGCGTGCATATGCAGGATTTCAAGCACCCGATCGTGGGCGACCGTCGTTACGGCGGCACGGAGGATCCGCTCGGGCGTGTCTGCCTGCACGCCGCGGAGCTGGGGTTCACGCACCCGACGACCGGGCAGACGCTGCGGCTGGTGAGCCCCGCGCCGGCATCCTTCTACAAGCTCGTGGGCGAGAAGGCGCCGGCTGGATCCGAAGCACGCGCGGAGGGCGAGGACGCGATCCGCAAGCCCGCGGCGGAGACGTCCTGGGAGGCCGTTGCGGAGTGGTACGACGCGATGATCGCCGAGGATAAGAGCGATCATTTCCGCGACGTCATTGTGCCGGCCACGCTCAAGCTCCTGCAGCCCCGGGGCGGGATGCGGGTGCTGGATGTGGCCTGCGGGCAGGGGGCGATCGCGCGCCAGGTTGCGGACCAGGGCGCGGAGGTCGTCGGGGTGGACGCTTCACCCAAACTGATCGAGACGGCCCGCGCGCGGAGCGAAGGGAAGGTCCGCTTCGAGGTCGCGGATGCGAGGACGCTGGCCGACGCAAAGGGCGATCTCGGCGAGTTTGATGCGGTGACCTGCATCATGGCCCTGATGAACATCGATCCGCTGGAAGGCGTGCTCCGGGGCGCTTCGGAGCTACTGAAGCCCGGCGGCATTTTCGTGGCAGTGATCCTGCATCCGGCGTTCCGTGCGCCGGGCCAGACGTCCTGGGGCTGGGAAGAGGAGAACCGCTCCTCCCGCCCCGCGCCGATGCGATCGGGGACGCCGGCGCGTGGCGGCCGCGGCGACCGGCCCAGGGCGCGCCAGTTCCGGCGGATCGACGGCTACCTCTCCCCGGGGCAGGCGCCGATCGTCATGAATCCCGGCTACGCCGCCCACGGCGCTGCCCCTATCCGGACCTGGACGTTTCATCGGCCGCTGCAGGCCTACTTCAAGGCCCTTGCCGAGGCCGGGTTCCTGGTCGCGGCGCTTGAGGAGTGGCCAAGCATGCGCCGAAGCAAGCCCGGGCCGCGGGCGCCGGAGGAAAACCGGGCGCGTCGGGAGATCCCGATGTTCCTGGGTTTCCGGGCCGTGAAGGCCGGCGGGCCCGGACAGCCCTGACAGCGCGGTCGGTGGCGTGCGGGGCTGCTACGCTGTCCCCCGTGGAGACCAAACTCTTTCTTGGTGCGGCGGCAGCGCTGGCCCTCCTGGGCGGGTGCGTGGCGCAGCAGAACGATCGCCTGACCCTCGGACGCTCCGTGCGGCTGGAGGCGTTCTACCCGCCGGCGGCTACGCCCGCGGAAGCGGGGGCGGCCGTGCTGCCCGAGCAGACGCCGACGCTGACGAGCGTCTGGCGTGATAACTGGCAGCGGACCGTGATCCACTCTCCGGTGGATGGCACCGCGCATCAACCGGTCTACGCCAAGCGGCTCGCGATGACGGAGAGCACGGCCCGGCAGCGGCGGGAGTACCCCACAGCGCTCTCCGCCCTGGAGCTGACCAACGGGAGCGAGCCCGAACAGCAACTCGAGGCGCTCGCCAATCCGCTGTACGCCCTGGCCGATGTCGTGCTGCTGCTGCCGCGGATGGTCCTGGACCGGCCGTGGTCGATCCGGTGGAGCCCGGATGTGGCTTACGCCCGGTACTGGCACCCGGGGGGCCCGCCCGCGGCCGTGCCGGCCGAGCCCGGAGCCGGCGTGATCTCGCCCTCTCGTCCGGAGGGTCCGCCCATAATCGAGCAGCCCGCGGTAGAGCCTCGGTAAGGGGGGGGTGGGGATCGCTGCAATCGGGGGCCGGTGCTTCACGGCTAATCTTGGGGCATGCCCAACCCCGGATTGCTCGAGGTTTTCCCGACGCCGACCGATGCTCCGATCGTCATCGAGCACATCGCCGAAGAGTTCACCAGTCAGTGCCCGGTGACCGGACACCCCGACTTTGGGGTCATCACGGTTCGCTTTGAGCCGCGACCCGCCCGCGAGGGGGGCGTGTGCGTCGAGCTCAAGAGTCTCAAGGTCTACCTTCAGTCATTCCGGATGGAGGGGATCTTCTACGAGGCCGTGACTGATCGCATCAAAGCGGACCTCATGGCGGCCATGCGTCCGCGGTGGCTGCAGGTCCATTCGTCCTGGCGTGGACGTGGAGGGATACGTTCCGTGATCCGGGCGGAGGAGGGGGAGGTCCCTCCCCGGTTCCGCGTGTGAGTCACAGGAACGCAAAAAATAAACCCAGCACTCAGCCAAAGGCCGAGCGCCGGGTCTCGTGGGGGTCTGGGTTGGGCCCGCGGGCCGGGCGGCCCGGCGAGCACTGGACTCTTCGCGTTTTGGCCTCGATTGGTTGCAGTCCGGGAGAGGGTTTTTCGCGCCGCCGCCGCGGCCCGGAGCCCCCTCAGCGGCGGCGTGGAACGGGCTTCCGGTAGGATGCCCCCGTGCCTGATCCCTTGCGAGTTTCACACGCGCCGCGGCTTCTGCGACTGAGCACCCTCAGCCCGCTTCTGGCGCTTATCGGTCTGGTGATAGCGGCCACCGTGGTAGAGGCCTTCACCGTCCCGGCGGACCAGCGGGCGTTCCTGGGCGTTCACAACCTCTTGAACATTCTGCGGCAGTCGGCCCCGTGGGGCGTGGTCGCGGTGGGCATGACGTTCGTCATCATTTCCGGGGGCATCGACCTGTCGGTGGGGTCGATGGTGGCCCTCTCCGGGGGGATCGGGATCCTGGTGATGAACGCGGGGGGCGAGGCGGGGTGGAGCGCCGGCCGTGCGATGGCGGCGGGAGTCGCCGTGATGGTGCTGAGCTCCGCGGCGCTGGGGATGTTCAATGGAGCGCTGGTGACGCTCGGACGGGTGGCCCCCTTTATCGCGACCCTGAGCACGCTGGCGGCCTACCGGTCGGTCTCGCAGGCGATCGTGGATGGCGGGAACTACTACGCGAGCAACTCCCTGTTCGGCGAGTTCGGCGCGGGAGGCATTGCGGTCGGATCGATCGACGGCCGCGTGGTGCACCTGCACTATCCGGTCGTGGTGTTCGTGGGCGTAGCCATTCTGGGGGCGGCGCTGCTCCGCCTGACCGTGTACGGCCTCCGGGTCCGGGCTGTGGGCGACAACGAGCGTGCCGCGGCGTACGCGGCGCTGCCGGTGCGGTGGGTGTGGCTGACGACCTACACCATCAGCGGCGTTACCTGCGGCATTGCGGCCGTGCTGATCGCGGGCCGCATGGGCGGCAATGTCTCGAGCGGATCGACGGGCCTGTTCTACGAGCTCGACGCCATCGCCGCGGTCGTGATCGGGGGCACGCGGATGCAGGGCGGGTCGGGGCGCGTGTGGGGGACCGTCGTCGGCGTGCTGATCCTGGGCGTGATCAACAACATGCTCAACATGATCGGGGTCGGCACCTATTACCAGGGCCTGGTGAAGGGCGGCGTTATCATCGCGGCGGTGCTCGTCCAGCGCGGCGGCCTCAGTCGATGAGGTCGATGGCGACGTCGAGCTCCGCGGCCATGGGGGGCATGCACTCGGTGTCCGTGCAGGCTTGGAATGTGGCGGTGATAACGGGCGTGCCGGTCACCTCGCCGGTGCGTTCCAGGACCACGGGGAACTCGGTCTCACGCTTATAGATGCGCAGCTTGCCCTCCGGCCCGTACGGCTCCCCGGCGGGGTAATCGGCGTACACGCTCACCCCGTGGCCGCCGGTGATTCCGATACGCAAAGGGATAAGGCCGGTCTCCTCGCCGGGGTCGGCGGCATTGATGTGGAAGCCGTCGGCGATGCGCAGGACGAGCTTGAACTGGGCCGGCTGGTCGCGGCCGAGTTCGACGCGCTCGGCATCCGCGTAGATTTCGACGGGGGTGAAGTCGGTCGGCGCCGCATCGGCGCCCGCGGGCGAGGGGCCGAACGCGGCGATGCGGGCCGCGGTGGCCTCATCCGTCGTGAGGAGCTCGAGCAGGCCCCGGGTGGCGTTCGCGGTGGAAAGGGGGGAGCGGGCGATGGCGGCGGAGAGCGCGCGGAGACAGGCGAGGGCCCGCTCGAGCGCGGGATCGGCGGCGGATCGGTCGCAGCAAGCGATCAGGCTCAGGAGCATGGCGGAGGAGCCGCTCGGGGTGGCGCCGTCGTGCGTTGAGCGGGGGCGGACGAGGAGGTCCGACTGCTCCGCCCGGGCGTCGAAGTAGGCGCCCGTGAGCGGATCGCTGAAAAGCTCGCCCACCTTTGTGATGAGCTCGCTGGCGGTATGGAGAAAGGTGCCCGCTCGGTCGGGAAGG
>JAEYVB010000372.1 GCA_023429345.1 Planctomycetota bacterium | reverse complement strand
CTTCCAGGCCCTGCTCCTGCCCAGCACCGGCCCCTTCGCCAACCTCGCGGGCGGCGTGATTGGCGCCGGCGGCGCGGAGCAGCTCCTGATCCGCTTCGGCCCCGTCGGCACCGGCGTCTGGCTCCTCCTGCTCCTGACTGTCGGCGGCATCGTCGCCATGGACCGCTGGCTCCTGGCCGCCCCCGCCTGGCTCCTGGGCGTCAGCGGGCCGTTCGCACGCCGCGCCGGCGCCGCCGTCGCCGGGGCCGGACGCATGTCCGGCGACCTAGTCTCGGGCCTCGGCCACCGCGCCCGCTCCGCCGCGCCGCGCATGACCGACCTCGAAGAGGACGACATCCCGGTCGAGCAGCCCCGCCGCCGCAAAAAGGCCGCGGCCGCCGAGGAGGATGAGGACGAGATCGACCACCCCGCCCAGATCGAAGAGGTCAAGCCCCGCCGCAAGCGCAAGAAGTCACCGGAGGCGGAGGAGATCGAGGCCGTCGAAGCCCCAGACGACGACGAAGACACCGAAGATGAAGCCCCCGAGGCCGCGGCCGACGAGGCCGACGCCGACGACGAGGACGACGACCTCCCCAGCGCCCCGCAGGTCTACGACCCCGAGGCCCTCCGCGAGAAGATCTCCAAGCTCCCCATCGTCTTCGGGCACCAGACCCGCAAGGTCGCCACCGAGGCCGATCTCCGCGACCTTCAGGGCGTCCAGGACCTCGCCGGCTACAAGTTCCCCGGCCTCGACCTCCTCGAAGAGCCCGAGGCCAACTTCTCGCTCAAGCTCGAGGAGTACGTCCGCGAGCAGGCCATGGCCCTCGAGTCCGCCCTGAAGCAGTACCGCATCGCCGGCGAGGTCACCGACATCGAGTCCGGCCCCGTCATCACCCTCTTCCACGTCAAGCTCGCCCCCGGCACCAAGGTCGCCGCCCTCTCCGCGGTCTCGAGCGACATCGCCCGCTCCCTCAAGTCGGTCAACATCCGCATCGTCAGCAACATCGCCGGACGCGACACCGTCGGCATCGAGGTCCCCAACACCCAGAAGGAAAAAGTCCGCCTCAAGGAACTCATGGGCAAGAGCGAGCTCTTCACCAAGATGAAGCTCCCCATGTTCCTCGGCAAGGACGCCTCCGGCGAGCCCCTCATCGCCGACCTCACCCAGATGCCCCACATGCTCATCGCGGGCACCACCGGCTCCGGCAAGTCGGTCGCGATGAACACCATCATCATGTCCTTCCTCTACACCAAGAAGCCCAACGAGCTGAAGCTCGTCCTGGTCGACCCCAAGATGGTCGAGATGTCCCAATTCAAGGACATCCCCCACCTCATGTGCCCCGTCGTCACCGAGATGGCCAAGGCCGCGGCCATCCTCGAGTGGGCCACCCAGAAGATGGACGAGCGCTACGAGCTGCTCGCCGAGGCCGGCTGCCGCGACATCGCCGCCTACAACGACCTCCCGTGGGAGGAGCTCAAGGAGCGCTTCGGCCCCAAGACCCCCGAGGAGGAGGCCCGCATCCCGCGCAAGCTCCCCTACATGGTCTTCATCATCGACGAGCTCGCCGACCTCATGATGACCAACAAGGAGGTCGAGGGCTCCATCATCCGCATCGCCCAGAAGGCCCGCGCTGTCGGCATCCACCTCATCCTCGCCACCCAGCGCCCGCAGGCCAACGTCGTTACCGGCCTCATCAAGTCCAACATGCCCTGCCGCATCAGCTTCAAGGTCGCCTCCGGCATGGACTCCCGCATCGTGCTCGACCAGAAGGGCGGCGAACTCCTCCTCGGCCAGGGCGACATGCTCTTCCTCTCGCCGCGCACCAGCAAGCTCATGCGCGCCCAGGGCACCCTGGTCGACGACCACGAGATCCGCAAGGTCGTCCGCTTCATGCGCGATGTCGCCAGCCCCAGCTTCGAGCGCCAGCTCATGGCCATCCGCACCGGCGGCGAACCCGAAGAGGGCGAGCTCCAGAGCGACAACAACAACTCCGCCGCCCTCGCGTCCGCACGCAAGGACCCCGACTTCTTCAAGTCCGTCGAGATCGTCATCGAGTCCCGCCGCGGCAGCGTCTCGCTTCTCCAGCGCCGCCTCGCTATCGGCTACACCAAGGCCAGCCGCTTCATCGACCTCATGGGCATCGCCGGCATCCTCGGCCCCCACAAGGGCCAGGGCATCGAACGCGAGGTCCTCGTCACCCTCGACGAATGGTCCGCCATGAAGGCCGAGATGGAGAAGGGCCCCGCCGGCGAGCAGCGCGAACTCTTCGATCCTTCCGCCAAGGACACTCAGGAGGCCGCGGCCGTGCTCGCCGCCGCCGCCCCGGCCCGTGCAGAGGAAGAAGACGACGCCTTCCAGGACGCCTTCCACTCCAGCGACCCCGACGCCCCCGACCCCGACGATTTCGACGAAGACGACACCCTCTGATCGGCGGATCCACAACGGCGCTTCCCTGCATCTACAGCAGCCCGCGAACGTTCGGACCGGAAGCCGCGCCGCCGTTCAGCCGCGAAGCGGCGGAAGAATGTTGCCCGGGGCGCAAGCCCCGGGAGAGCACTCCAACTGGTCAGCCCCTCTCCCTCCCCAACTCAAAATAAAAAAGCCCCTCGCGTCATCCGACGCGAAGGGCCCTCCCCTTCTCGAACGCCCCGGCCTTCCGGGGCTTCCCCCTCGGCGTTGTACCGCATTCTCCCCCGCCCATCGCCTCAACGCGGCTTCACCCGCTCGCCCTCATGAAACCGGCGCCTCATAGACTCGCCCATGCCGGAACCACACCTCTCCGCCGCCGAGGTCCGCAAGGTCGCGCAGCTCTCCCGCCTCGCCCTCACCGATGAGCAGGTCGAGCTCTACCGCGCTCAGCTCTCATCGATCCTCGGCTACGTCGACCGCCTCCGCGCCCTGGACCTCGCCGGCGTCGAACCCCTCTCCCACGTTTCCGAGGCAACCAACCGCCTCGACGCGGATGAACCCGGCGCGACCCTCCCCACCGACACGCTCATGAGCATGGCCCCCGCCACGCTCCCGCCGTTCATCAGGGTCCCCAAGGTGATCGACGACGGGGGCGCCGCGTGAATATCGAGCTCTCGACCGTCGCCGCCATCCGCCATGCCGTCCTCAACCGCCGCGCCTCCGCCGAGGAGGTCGCCCGCGCCACCCTCGCCCGCATCGCCGCCCTCGAGCCCCGCCTCCACTGCTTCCTCCAGCTCTTCGAGACCCACGCCCTCGAGGCCGCCCGGCGCATCGACCAGCGCATCGCCGCCGGCGAGACCCTCCCCCTCGCCGGAGTCCCCATCGCCCTCAAGGACAACATCTGCCTCGGCACCGACATCGACCCCGCCGCCCGCACCACCGCCGGTAGCCGCCTCCTCGAGCACTACCAGAGCCCCTTCACCGCCACCGCCGCTCGCAAGCTCATCGACGCCGGCGCCGTCATCATCGGCAAGACCAACCTCGACGAGTTCGGCATGGGCTCCAGCGGTGAAAACTCAGCCTTCGGCCCCACCCGAAACCCCTGGGACCCCACACGGATCCCGGGCGGATCTTCCTCCGGCTCCGCCGCGGCCGTCGCCGCCGGCCTCATCCCCGCGGCCCTCGGCTCCGACACCGGCGGCTCCATCCGCCAGCCCGCGTCCATGTGCGGCGTTCTGGGCCTGAAGCCCACTTACGGACGCGTGAGCCGATACGGCCTCGTCGCCTTCGCCAGCAGCCTCGACCAGGTCGGCCCCATCGCCCGGAGCGCCTACGACGCCGCCGCCATCATGCAGGCCCTCTGCGGCCGCGACGCCCACGACGCCACCAGCGCCGACGCCCCCATCCCGGACTTCACCTCGCAGATGGACGACCCCATCGAGGGCCTCGTGCTCGGCGTCCCGCGCCAGGCCTACGACGCCGCCAACCACCCCGCCGTCGCGCAGGCGATGGAGAACGCCGTCAAGGCCCTGACCGCGTTCGGCGCCCGCACCGTCGAGATCGATCTCCCCCACCTCGACCACGCCATCGCCGCCTACTACATCGTCGCCACGGCCGAGGCCTCCTCCAACCTCGCCCGCTACGACGGCGTCCGCTTCGGCCGCCGCGCTGCGCTCAAGCCTGGCGAGGACCTGGGCGACCTCTACCGCCGCTCGCGTTCCGAGGGCTTCGGCCCCGAGGTCCAGCGCCGCATCATGCTCGGCACCTACGCGCTCTCGAGCGGCTACTACGACGCCTACTACGCCACCGCGCTCAAGGTCCGCCGCAAGCTCAAGGCCGATTTCGACGCCGCCTTCGCGGGGGGCTGCCACGCGATCCTCACCCCGACCTCGCCCACCCCCGCCTACCGCTTCGGCGAGAAGTCCGACCCGCTCGCGATGTACCTGAACGACACCTACACCGTCGCCGCGAACCTCGCGGGCCTCCCCGCCCTCTCCTTCCCCGCTGGCTTCGCCCAGGCGCCCGGCCCCCTCCCCACCGCCGGCGACCGCGTCTCCGC
>JAEYVB010000311.1 GCA_023429345.1 Planctomycetota bacterium | reverse complement strand
ACGCGGTCGGCGCGTTCCATCAGCCCTCGCTCGTGCTGGCGGATGTCGATGTTCTCGGCTCCCTCCCCGACCGCGAGCTCCGCTGCGGGCTCGCCGAGTGCATCAAGCACGCGATCCTCGGGCCAGGCTGGCAAGCGGCGGACCTCATGACATGGCTGGACGGTTCGCTCCCCCGCATCCTCGCCCGCGACCCCAACATCCTCACCGAGATGGTCGCCCGCAACGTGCGGGTCAAGGCGCGCGTGGTCGCCGCGGATGAACGCGAAGAAGTCCCCGGTATCCGGGAGCAGCTCAACCTCGGCCACACGTTCGGCCACGCGCTGGAAGCATTGAGCGTGCCCGCCCCCGAGCGTACGGGCGGTGGCCGCCTGCATCATGGCGAAGCCGTAGCCCTCGGACTAATCGGCGCTTCCGTATGCGCCGGCGAGTTCGGGCTCGGCCAGACGGCCGCGGCCATCCGGGGGATCGTCGCCCGGGCCGGGCTCCCCACGGCCGCGGCCATCCCGGAGTCGGCGAAGGTGCTCGCAGCGATGCGGCACGACAAGAAGGCGCGGGGCGGACGCCTGCGCCTGGTCCTGCCGACGGCGGGCGGGGGGGTTGTCGTACGGGACGATGTTCCCGACGCGGTCGTGCTCCGGGCCATCGACGCGCTGCGGGTCTGATCGAGAGGATCAAAAAGAACACAGGCCGGGCAACGCGCCCGGCCCGTGCGTCACGAGCTTGAAAGCTTTATTCGCCCGTCGGGACGGTCGCCGTGCGGGTCTGCTCGCCGTTGCGGGCGCCGAGGTTCGCGAGCGCCTTGCTCGCGGCCGCGTTCGACGGGTCCTCCTGGAGCACGACGCGGTATGCGTCCTGGGCCTGGCCGGTCTGGCCGAGCTCATCGAGGATCATCGCGCGGAGCAGGAGCGGGTCCGTATCACCGTTGCGGCGGGCGACGGCGTCGTCGGCGCACCGCAGCGCGCTGGTCAGGTCGCCCTGCTGGCGGTGCCACATGGCGCGGAGCACGAAGCCCTCCGGGCGGCCGGGGGCGAGCGCCCCGATCCGCGAGGCGCACATGCGGACGCGGTGCATGTCGCGGAGCACGTAGGACACGTTGCCGAGGTCGATCCAGGACTGCACATCCATCTGGCCCGAGTCGTCGTTCGTAAGCCCGACCAGGATGTCCCGGGCCTCCACGGGGCGGTCCAGCGACATGAGGCAGCGTGCGTGCTGCAGCCGCAGATCGCGGCGGCCCTCGTTGGCCGGGATCTTCAGGAGTTTGCCCAGGTTGAACTCCGCCTCGGCGTACCGGCCCGTCGCGATCTGCGCCCGGACCAGGTCCTCGAGGATGCCGCTGTCGTCGGGGGCCAGCAGGCGGGCGTCGTTGAAGCAGGTCAGCGCGGTGGCGGCGTCGCCCTTGAGCATGGCGATATGCCCGAGCGTCTGGCGCACGCCCGCGTTGTGGTCGAAGGCGCTCTTCCGCTCTACAAGGAACGATTCGGCCTCGGCGAGCTTGCCCATGTCGATGAGCATCTCCGCCGCGGCGACGACGTACTGCGGGTTTGAAGGCTCGAGCTCGGCGGCCTTGGCGTAACGCGCATGGGCGTTCTCGGCCTGGCTGAACCGCTCGTACACGATGCCCATGTAGTACTGGGCCTCGGTGTTCTCCGGGTTCAGGGCCTCGGCGCGCTGGAAGGAGAGCAGCGCGTTCTCCAGGTCCGACTGCTCGATCAGGATCCGCCCGCGGAGCACGTGGCTCTTGTCCACGTTGGGGTTGATCGTGATCGAGTTATCGACCTGCTTTTTGGCCTTGTCCAGGTCGCCCGCGAGGAACGACTGCCGGGCCTGGTCGAAAGCGTTCCCGGCCTTCAGGCCCGAGACGCGGTTGTTGGCCCGCTCGAGGTGGGCCTGGGTGTACTTGCCGTGCTTGGCGGCGCAGCCGGAGAGCGCGACGAGGCCGGCCAGGACAATGCAGGTGCGAGTGGTGCGATGCATGGGGAGACTCCGTGGATCTGTGGGGGAAAGTGAAATGCCCGGCGAGCGGTTGCCCGCACGCCGGACAGGAGTTTCGTTACTTGCTGCTGTCGTCATCGGTAGGGACGCTCGTCACGCTGGACGTGCCGTCCGGGTTTGTGCGCTGGTGGGCGTAGAGGCTCAAGATCCCCCACACGTTCCGGAAGCTGGCCAGGACGCCGGGGCCGCTCGGCTTCACCGTGCTGGCAACGTTCCCGGCGGCGGGAGCCGTCGGGGTGGCCGGGGTGGCCTCCGCCGGCTGGGTCGGCGTAGCGACCGGCTGAGCGTCCGAGGCATCACTCGCCGCGGCCGTGGTCACCGGCGGCTGGAAGCTCGGCACGTTCGGCTTGCCGAAGTTCGGCTTGCGCTGGCCGCTGTTCTGCGTCGTCGCGAGGTCAGTGGCCGGCGCCTCCGCGGCAAGACCCGTGTTCACCGGCTCGGAGGGAGATGCGGTCCCCTGCTCGCCCGCGGGGCTCGGCTGGACGGCGGAGGACACGCTCGTCGGCTCCGCGTCCGCCTGCTGCGTGGGAGCGGGCTGCGCCGGCTCGGGATTCACCGGCGTGGGGGCCGGCTGCATCGCGGGCTTGGCGTGCGGGACCGGGGCGGTGGCGTCGGCCTGGGCGGCGGCCAGGGCCCGCGCCGAAGATTCCTCGGGCTTCTTCACCTCGGTGCCGGGCTCCCGCGCGGCCTCGAGCTTCTTCTCGAGCTCGCCGTGGATGATCTCGTCCTGCATCGTGCGGCTGGGCCAGTTGGAGGGCTGGTTGAGGAGCTCCTCGCGGAGGGCGATGGCGTCGGGCTGATTGTGGTTCAGGCGGAGGGCCCGCTGGACCTTGTACAGGGCCTGCTCACGCTTGCCCTGCTGGGCGAGCTCGGTGGCCTGCACCACCATCTGCTGGGTGCGCTTCTCGCGGCTCCAGGGCAGGAGCCCCTCGCGGGAGCCGGCGCGGACGCGCTCCACCGTCGCCATGCCGCGCTGACCCTGCTCGAGCAGGACCGAATCGGACATGATCGTCGGCGTGATCATGAAAATGATCTCGTTGCGGACGGTCGAATCCTCGTGGCCGCGGAAGGCCGCCCCGATGATCGGGATGTCGCCCACGCCGGGCACCTGTCGGCGGCTGGCCTGCGTGTTTTCCTTGAAGAGGCCGCCGAGCACGATGGTCTGGCCGTCGCGGACCATCACGTTGGTGGTCAGCTCGTTGGAGATTTCGTCCGGGATCGTGATCGCGGCGCCGCCGGTGTTTGTGACGTTGCGGATCACCGCCTCCGAGACCTTCGGCTTGAGCTCCATCCGGATCATGCCGTCGGCCGACACGAAGGGGCGGAAGTAGAGCTGGGTGCCCGTCTCCAGGAACTCGACCGTCTGCGTCGTCGCGGTGTCGGTCGAGGTCGTGTTCAGGTAGCCCACCTTGCGGCCGACCAGCACACGGGCCGGCACGCGGTTGAGCGCCAGGAGGTTCGGGCGCGAGATGATCGTGGTGTCCGAGACCTCGTCCAGCAGGCGGAGGAAGGCCGCGACGTCGTTCTGCACGATGCCGGCCTTGAACGTCGCCGGGCCGGAGGTGTTGCCGGCGGTCGAGACCACCGCGCCCCCCTCGTCGCCCGCCGCCGGCCCGCCGGCGGTGCTGGCGTTGGTCGGCGTGCTGCCGCCGGTGCCGCCCGATCCGCCGGAACCGCCGCTGGAGCCGCCCCCGTTGATGAGCACATCCACGGCCTTCAGCGGGCCGCCGACGCTCAGGAAATCGCCGAAAGACAGGTCGCCCAGGACCGCGAAGTCGACGCCGAACGCGTTGGCCTCGTTCAGGGCCGTCTGCAGGATCGTGGCCTCGACGAGCACCTGCGCGGGCCGGGTGTCCATCTGGGCGACGACCTTCTCGATCTCCGCGAGGTTCTCCTCGTAGTCAAAGACGAGCATGGTCGACTCGTGCGCGAAGTCCTCGCCGCCGCTGGGCGTGGTCTCGGAGATCGCGAAGGCGGGCGCCTTGCCGTTGGTCTTGATCTGCCCCTTCTCCGAGAGCAGCGGCTTCACGAACTCCGCCGCGTCGGTCGCGTTCAGATAGTTGAGCTTGATGACCTTCCAGACCGCGACGCGGTTCTGCTGCTCGATCGTGGTCAGCTCCTCGAGCGTGTAGACGTAGATGAAGTTGCCCCGCTCGACGTAGCCGTAGCCGTTCACGTGCAGGATCGCGTCCAGCGCTTCGTAGAACGACACGCCGTAGAGGTTCGCCGTGATCGTCGCGGCGACGTTCTTGCTGGCGATGATGTTCTTCTGGCTCTGGATCGAGAGCATCTGGAGGACGTTGGCGAGCTGCTCGTCGTTGACGTGCAGGTCCACGATGAGATGGTCGTCGACCTTCACCTTCTGGTCGTCGGTCATCGGGTCGCGCCCCGCCTGCGAGCCCGCCTGGCTCATCGGCCTCGCCTGCGGCCCGGAGGCCGGCGGCATCGCCGGCGCGGTCGCTTGCGACAGGGCCGCCGGGGTGCCGGCCAGGCACGCCAGGGCTGCCGCCGTCACCGGGAGGAGGTTCCGGAGGTTGGTGTTGCTGTTCGTTGACGTGTGCCGCTCGGCCATGACTGCTCCTTAGGGTCCGGCCCGTTTGGCGGGGCGCGGGTGAATGCTGGTGGCCCATTCGGGCATCATGCCCCGGGCGTCGCTCTTACTTGTCGTCAAGAACAGCTGCGGACTTTGGGCGAGCACGGGAACAAAGTTGGACCTGGGAGGATGGGCGAATCCCTGCGCCCTGCGCGGCCCCGATAACCGCCGGGGGACGCGCAAAGAAACGCCCGCGGGTCGCGCGGGCGTGCGGGTGGGTCCGGATAATCTCGCCGCGTCTCAGTCGCGCCCGGAGACCGGGGGCTCGACGGGGACGGCCGGCGCCGGCCGGGCGGCCGCGGCCTTCTGCGTGCTCTCGGGCTCGGCCAGGGCGGTGCGGGGCACGCCGGCGACCATCTTCAGCCGCCCCCAGAGGAGCAGGGCGACGACCGAGAAGGCGACGCAGCCGGCGACCACGAACAGGCGCCGGCACTCGCGGTGTTTGTGGATATCCATGGTCGCTCCTGGTTCAGTTGTTGCGGGTGACGGTGATGCGCCCGGTGTAGGCCTCGACGGCCAGCGTAAAGATCCCGCCGGACCCCTCGATAGTGATCGTCCCGCCGCTCCCGGGGGCGGTCGATCCCGCGGCCTGGAGCGTCCCGCCGAGCTCGTCGAAGACCAGGATGCTGGTGCCGTCGAAGGTCGCCGACGTCAGGCGGGAATCGCCGTTCCGGTCGACCTTGCGGAGCGACCGAGTCAGGATCGTGTCGGTCTCCGGGTGCAGCGTCGACCCGTGGACCTCGACGATCGAGTACTTGTTGTTGGCGACGTCGAACATGATCGCCCGGGCCTGCTGACGGGCCAGGGCGTCCGACTGCGCGAAGGTGATATCGGCCACGACCGACCGCACCGCCGACTGCACGCGGAGCACATCGGTCGAGCCGATCGAGGGCGCCACCATGGCGGCGGCGATGCCCAGGAGAACGATCACGATGATCAGCTCGACCAGCGTGTACGCGCGGGCGGCGCGAGCGTGGATCATCGTGGTCCTCACTTGCCCTCGGAGAGCTGGAGCTGTTTGATGAGCTCGGGAGGGAGCTGCATGGGGGGCATGTCCTTGACGGTGACCTCCATGCCGGATTTCAGCCGCGTCTCGATGCGGTCGAGCCGCGCGTTCATGGCCCGCAGCTCGGCGATCATCACCTTCCGCTGCTCCAGGGCGTTGCTCAGGCCGCCCTCGACGGGCTGCATCTGCGGCTGCGCGACCGCCGCCGCCGGCTCGAGGGCCGAGGCGGCCCCGCGGTCGAGCATGCCCAGGCCGAGCAGAAGGGCGATCACGGAGAGGCAGGCGTTCTGGTAACCGAGGCGTCGCATGATTCCCCCTTGGGGCCGCTGGCCCGAAAGTAAGGTGGTTCGGTTCACTGCATCGGCCCGAAGGGGATGCGGGTTCAATCATTCCGGTCACGGGCGCGGGAGCGGCTCGTCATTGGCCCCGAAACCCCCCGCCCAGACCTCGCCGGTGCCGGGGTTGTAGATCCACCCGTGTGTGGTCTGGTACGCGGCGTCGGGGCCGGCGCCCAGGATCACCGTCTTGGACGCGGCGCGCCCGACGTAAGTGTTGACGGGCGGCTCGCGGAGGTAATCCGCGCTGATCAGCGGCCCCCACCCGGGGGCTCCCACGCCGCCCGGCAGAGGCTCCGGCAGATGGTTCGCCTCCCGCCAGTAGTAGACGTCCACCGCGCGGCGGACCCTCATGAGCTGCTCGAACGTCGCCGTCTTCTGGGCGGTGTCGGTCGCCTGGCTGAACTGCGGGACCACGATGGCCGCCAGGATCCCCAGGATCACGACGACGATCAGGATCTCAACCAGGGTGAAGGCGCGGAATCGCCGGTCGGCGCTGTGGCGAGGCATGCGGATCGCTCCCTCCTTCAAGAACTCGAGGCAAAGGCCGGCCGGCCCCCGCGAAGGGGCCGGCGGCGAAAGACGTGCGGTGATTACTCGACGCCCGGGGTGATCTCGCCCAGGTCCTCGTCGAAGTTGGTCGCGCCCAGCTTGAACACGCCGTTCGCGTCCGCGCCCCAGTGCCAGCCGTCCGTCGCGGGGGCAGAGCCGCCCGTCGAGCCGACCGCCGACATCTTGTTGAAGGGGTTCTTCGGGATCGACTTCAGGTAGCCGCCCGTGATCAGCGGGGTCCACGGATCGGCGAGCGTGAAGTCGGGGTACGCGTTGGTCTGAGCACGATGGAGCTCGATCTGGCTGTTGAGGCTCTCGAGCTGGGTCTGGATGTTGCCCGCCTGAGCGCTCTCCGTGGCGTTGGTGAACTGGGGCACCACGATGGCGGCCAGGATGCCCAGGATCACGACCACGATGAGGATTTCGACGAGCGTAAAGGCCTTCCGAACACGTGCGCGCATGAATGCGTCTCCTTGAAACAGGGCACCGGCTCCTGGAGTCCCCCGGCCTACGTGCCGGGCGGCTGATTACTCCTCAGCGGCCGCGTCCGGTCGGAGGGGACCACCCCCACACGCCCGGCGCCCGGGAACACCCCGGTCCGATGCCGCTGCAATCGACGCATCGCGCTTCCACGCCAGGCGCCGACTCGCCCGCTCGGCTCCTCCCCAGACGAGCCGCTCGGACACCCTTTCCATCGACGCTGCTCGCACCGGAGTTGATGATGGTCTTTCCTGCCCGACCACGAAACCGCCCGCCTGTGCGGCCTGGGAAAGGGCTTCCGGATGGGGGGGCCCGCGCCGCGGGTTATCAACCGCGCGCGATGCCGACCCGGGGCCAAAAGAAGAACCGACCCGCATCGGGCGGGCCGGCCGGTCGCTCGCGAACTGTTGATCGGGCGCAACGCCGGACGGCGGGCGCCCGCCCATGCCGCCGCGGCCGCCGAGGTTAGCGGGCGATCTCGATCGCCCGCGTCTCTCGCAGCACCGTCACCTTGATCTCACCGGGGAACGTCATTTCGTCGCTCACCCGCCGGGCGATCTTCTGGGCGATCAGGTGCGCCTCATCGTCGCCGATCCGTCGGGCATCCACCATGACGCGGACCTCGCGGCCCGCCTGGATCGCGTACGCCTCGTTCACCCCCGGCATCGAGAGCGCGATGTCCTGCAGCTCGTTAAGCCGCTGGATGTACTTCTCCATGCTCTCCCGACGCGCCCCGGGCCGCGCCGAGCTCACCGCATCCGCGGCCATGACGATCGGGGTGTAGAAACTCGTCGAAGGGATGTCGGCGTGGTGGCCGCCGATAACGTTCAGCACCGGCTCCTTCTCGCCGTACTGCTTCGCGAAGTCCATGCCGATTTTGGGGTGCCCGCCCTCCATCTCGTGGTCCATCGCCTTGCCTATATCGTGCAGGAAGCCGGCCCGCCGGGCGATCGTCCCGTCGAGGCCGAGCTGGTCCGCGATGATCTGGCTGAGGTAGGCGACCTCGATCGAGTGCCGCAGGACGTTCTGCCCGTAGCTGGTCCGGAAATGCAGCTTGCCCATGGCCTCGACGATCTTGGGGTGCACGCCCCGGAGATTGACCTCCAGCACGGAGTCCTTGCCGTACTTCAGGATCCGCTCGTTCATCTCCGAGCGGACCTTCTCCACGACCTCCTCGATCCGGGCCGGGTGCAGACGCCCGTCCGCGACCAGCCGCTCCAGGGCCTCCACCGCCACCGCCTGCCGCACCTTGTCGAAGCACGACACCACGATCACCCCCGGGGTGTCGTCCACGATGATGTCCACGCCCGTCGCCCGCTCGATGGCCCGGATGTTCCGGCCCTCGCGCCCGATGATCCGGCCCTTCATGTCGTCGGAGGGGATCGCCACGGCCCGCACCGTGCTCTCGGAGGTGTGCTCCGTCGAGTAACGCTGGATGGCCATCAGGGTAATCTCCCGGGCCTTGTCCTTGGCGTGCATTTCCGCCTCGTCGGTGATCTTCCGCACCACCTTGGCGACCTCGTGGCGGCTCTCCTCCTCCACGCGCCGCAGGAGCTCTTCCCGCGCCTGCTCGACGCTCATGTCCGCGATCTGCAGCAATCTTTCCTTCTGCTGGGAAAGCACCCCCTCCAGCTCCGATTCGCGTTCCTGAACCTTGCCCTCCCGCGATTTCAGGTCCTGGGCCGTCTTCTCGACCGCCCGTTCCTTCTGGGCCAGCGCCTCCTCCTTGCGGTCGAAGAGGTCCTCCCGTTTCACCAGACGCCGCTCCTGCTCGCGCAGCTCGCCGCGGGCCTGCTCGATCTCGGCGTCGAACTTCTCCTTGCGCTCGAGCTGGGCCCGCTCGGCGTCAAGCTCGATCTTCTGGGCCTGCGTGCGGGCGTCGGACTCCGCCCGGGCGATGATCGCGTCGCGCTCCGCCCGCGCCTGGCCGACTGTCTTCCCGATCACCATCCGGGACAGGAGCAGCCCGAGCCCGGCGCCGATCGCCAGCGCCACGATCGCAACAATCACGACGGCCGAGGTCTCCAGGGCCGCGAGTTGGAATGAGGAGTGCATGGGGTACCTCGTGGATGGCCGCGCTGGCGCGGCTGATAACCAAAGGGACCCGTCGTTCCTCGCCAGGGCGGCCCTCGCCGCCAAACCGTTCATGCCGTACCGAGTTGTGGGCTACACGAGGGTGGTGGGCGGGCGGGCACGACCGGCGGCGATACCGCCGGGCACACCAGCGCCGCGAGCGCTTCGCCGAACAACAAGGATCCCGATGCTCTGTATCACCTTCGTGTCAACCCAGGGGAATGACCCGCGCGGTGGGTCCCGCGCGGGACGGAAACTCAGTGGCCGAAGCGGGGCCGCATGATCGGCGTGGCCGCCTCGGGTGGCGTGAACGGGTGCCCGCGAGGACGCAGGCGGGTCCGTCTCGAACACCATCATACGTTCTTAACGTCCCGGTTGAAACCCTGGCCCGGAAACCCGGGTCTGAAGCCGACTCGCGTTCGGGCTCCGGCTGGTCACCCGGGGTCTACAGTCCGGGGCCCGGGTGGGCTCGGGGTGGCGGACCGGCCGCCCCCGGGTCATACTGGGGGCTCGTTCGACAGGCTTCCGGAGAAACCTATGAGTCGTAGTCTGGGCCGTCTGGGTCTGCTGGGAATCGCGGTGGTCGGTGTCGTGCTCCTGGGCGGCTGCGGCGTGCTCGGGCGGGGGGCCCGCGTCGATGTGCCCCTGGCCGGTCTGGAGGTGGATCCCGAGTACGGCCCCACCATCGACGTCTCCAACTTCCGCGGGTCCGTACGGGTCATCGCCGATGAGCGGGCCAAGACACCGACCGTCTCGGCACGGGTCCGGCGACTGGACCGCTCCTTGCGCCTCCGCGACAAGGAACTGGCCCAGAAGGCGACCATTACGGCCGATTCGGGAATCGAGGATGGCCGCCGGCTTCTTCGGGTCGAGACCGCTCCCACCGGGGAGGACGAGGTCGCCGTGGACCTCGTGGTGCGCATCGCCACGACCGAGGGGATCCGGGTCCGGAACGCCGGCGGGCCCGTAGAGCTCGTCGGGATCCAGGGGCCCGTGACGGTCATCAACGGGGTGGGCGGCGCTGCCGGTGGGGATGTCACCGTCCGGACCGGCGAGGCCATGACCGACCACGTAAACCTGGTCACCACCGACGGGACGGTCCTCTATCAGGTCGGCCCGGGCTCGTCAGGGGCCTTCTACCTCGAGACCGATTCGGGCAAGGCCGAGTTTTACGCCAAGATCGGGAAGGTGACCGAGGCCCGCCCCAGCGTGTCCACCTACCGCGCTGTCCTGAACAGCGGCGACAATCCCATCTCTCTCCGATCGGGTGACGGTAACGTCCGGGTCGTTGTGCTTCAGAACGCCGGGACGTACGGCCCGGACCATTGGGACGGGTATCCGGTATGGCCCAAGTACCCCAAGCCCATCGGTCGCCTGGGCGGGTACCACAACGATGAGCCCCTCTTCCGCAAGCGTCAGGCGCCCGCCGAGTGACGGCCGGGATCAGGCGACCGGGGTGCCGCGGGCCTGCAGCAGCCGCACGTAGCGGATGATCTGCTGGGTCACAAAGTCCCGGTGCGAGGTGTTGAAGGACCACTCGAAGGCCGTGCCCGCGTAGAGGTTCTGGGCGCTGTCGATGTGCGTGTGCACGAGCCTCGCCGTCAGGCCGATCGGCGCCGGTATCTGCGGCATCAGGTTGATCCTGAGCCAGAAGAGCCTCGCCTTATCCACCGCCGAGGCTTCGCCACGGTCCACGATCAGCCCCGCGCCGCCGCCGCCAAGGTTCATCAGCCGGGCGTTGAAACGGGGGCCCACCTCCGGCAGGATCAGCGGATCCTCCGCGGCGTCGATCGGCCGCGGCGACTGGATCAGGTCCAGGATCTGGGCCCGGTTGGCCACCTCGGCCGCGACCACCGACGAAGGGTCGAGCAGGGGCCAGCAGTGGACGCTCGGGAGCGAGAGCTCCGCGGTGCTGACGCGGAAGAAGTTGCGGCGCTGGCAGCGCTCCACGGTGCCCGGCATCTCGAGACAGAGGCTCCGGGACGGGCAGGGTCCGCTCTCCCGTGGGCCGAGCACCCGGGTCCGGAACATCCATCGGTTCTGACCGATCGAGAGCGATCCGATAATCGCCGACCCGGGAAGCACATCGATGAGCTGACCGGCGGTCGAGGGCTGCTCGACCAGGATCGCGGTGTCCTTCAGCCCCAGGATGCGGACACGCCAGATAAGGTCGCCCGCCGAAGGCTCGGAGTCGCCCCCCGCGGGCGCGGGGATCGCGATCTCGAGCGCGCCGTCGCGTTCGAAGACCTGACGCAGGCAATCGCGCCATCGCTCGGTACGAGATCTGCTCGCGGGCACCGATATCTCCCTCGTAAGGATGGCCTCCGACACTCCCATCGACGCGCGGGAGTCCGGGCTTGAGTCCGCCCCCAAAGCAGGGTCATCGCCCGATGCTTTCGGGCGGCCCGGCGGGCCTTTCGGGGCGTGAGCGACGCAATTCGCGGACGATGCCCCGGGCCCGTTCCCGGTCCTCGCGGGTCGGCGGCCGCCCGCTGAACCGGGCCCTGTAATAGATCTCGGTGATAGCCCGGGCGAGGTCCGCGGCCCGGGCATCCTCCCCCTGGATCGCCCCGGCGTGCGCCAGGGGCGGCCGCCACGCGGGCTTGGCCAGCCCGCGCCGGCGGAGCGCATCCAGGAACTGGACGTAAAAGCGCAGATCCCGGTCCCCGGGGCGGACGCTGGAGGCCCACACCCGCGCCCGCAGCCGCCGCGCCATCCGGGCGAGGAACACGATCCCGAACCCGCCCAGGGCCACACCGCCGAAGACCAGGATCCCCGTGGCGACCGCGAGGAGAAAGAGCCGTGTGCCGCCGCTTTGGATCCGCTGCGCGAGCCGGCTGATCGCCGCGAACGGCCCGCCGCTGTCGGAGCCCGGCGAACCCAGGAGCCGCTCGCGGTCGCGCTCGTCGAAGCCGACGACCGACGTGTTCCAGGCGTACTCCACGAC
>JAEYVB010000305.1 GCA_023429345.1 Planctomycetota bacterium | reverse complement strand
GTCCTCCGCCCTGGGTGTAGCCGGGGCAGGGGAGGATCATGGCGACGATGGTTTCGCCCCAGGTGAAATCGGTCTCGACGACGGTGGTGCTGCTGCAGACGGTGCAGTCGCGGAGGTGCTTGCCGGCGCAGGTGCGGATGACCTCACGTCCCTTGCGGTACATGCACCGGCGCATGCCGTTGTCGAAGTAGCTGCCGAGCTCGATC
Organism: Planctomycetota bacterium; assembly: GCA_023429345.1. Lineage (GTDB taxonomy): Bacteria > Planctomycetota > Phycisphaerae > Phycisphaerales > UBA1924 > JAEYVB01. Next base: position 3,416 of record JAEYVB010000305.1, on the reverse strand, counting down.
CAGCCGGTGATGGTCTCGTAGGTGCTGCAGGGGCACCAGCAGCAGATGTCGTCCCCCATCTCCACGGTCGACTGGCCGAACATGGCGGACTCGGCCTCGAAGGTGATCCGGTTCAGCATGTCGGCGGTGTTGAGCGAGGCGCTGTCGGTGCAGGGGGCGGGGTTGGCTTGGTCCGCGCCGGGATCGCTGTCGTAGACGGCGACGGTGGAGAGCGTGGGGGCGGCGGCGTATCCCGCGCCGGCCGCGGCGTCGATGGTGGCGGCGGGGTTGGGCGCCTGCTGGATGGCGGGGGCGTTGGGGTCGTCGATAAAGAGGCCGTCGGTCATGCGGGTGGGGAGCGGTTCGCCGCCGGGGGGCGCGGCGAGGCGCGAGGCGATATCCGCCTCCGCGGCCCAGAGGGTCGGGTTGGCCACGGTGTTGCGCGCGTACTCGACGGCGGAGACGAAATCGCCCGTTTTCCATCCCCAGACGGTCCAGGTGTCGTCGGGCCCGCGTTGATACCAGAGGACGGAGACGTTGTTGCCGACGAGGATCGCGGGCTGTGCCCAGGCGAGGAAGCCGAGGACCGAGCCGCCGCCGGGGGCGTAGGCCGGGGCGAAGATCCAGCCCTCGACTTCGCCGCGCCAGTGGGTGACCAGCGGGTCTTCGGCCCGGGCGGGGGCGGAGAGGATGGCGGCGGCGGCCGCGGCGAGCAGCAGCGACCGCAGGGAGCGGGCGATCATGGGTTGCCTTTCTGGGCGGGGTGCCGGCGGCGGGGTGACCGCCCGCGCGGTCGCTGCGCGTGGTTTCATGCTGCTGAAAAGATCCGATCGGAATCGCCGGTGTGCGCCGCGCGCGGAGGGTCGGCGGGGCGCGGCGGCCGCTATGGGGCGTCGCAGGCGGGGCAGCTTGCCGGGATTGCCGCGGTTATGGACATCGGTGCGGCGAGCGGGGGTGTCGCGCACCTGGTGTTGACGTGGGGCAACGGTGCTGCCGCGCTGTTGCGGTGAGGCAACATGCGATCAGGGGTGTGCCCGTGACGATGACGACCGGCCTCTGGTCCATGGCGCCCCTCACGGATCCTTATCGCCGTTCCGGGCCGGCCCGGGCGGGAGCATCGGGGTGAAGGAGTTCTCGCCGGCGCACATCAGCCCGGCGACAAAGACCGAGCCGCATCAGTCTTCGTCGTCGTCCTCGTCGCCATCACCATCGTCGGCTCTGCTGATCCACTCCTTCACGATCCAGGTCGCGAGTGAGTCGTACGCCGGGGACGCCTTGCGTTGTTGATGGTCCCAGAGACCGACGCGGCCGGCGCTGTCCATGACGAAATAGTCGCCGTTATCCTCGCAGAAGGGGAGCAGCGATACCGGCACGCCCAGAGCTTTCGCGTCCCGCACGATGTCGCGGAGGCTCGGGTGCTCGATCCCAGGCAGCACCAGCCCCGGTTCGAGGTCCCCGAGAGCGACGTTGCTCGCTTCGAGTTGGAAGCGGCGGTAATCGGGATGGAACGTGACGCCGAGATCGCGTTCGGCCTGGGCTACCTCCTCGGCAGTCGGGAGCCGGGGAGGCTTGGGTACCGGTTCGTCGAGTGTTCGCAGTCGGCGGATCGCCTCGTCGAGTGTCATGGGACCTTTCCTGGATCACGCCACATCATGCATCGGGGTGCATCACGCTTTCTTGGGCTTGAAGATGCGGAAGAGCTTCTTCACGGGGTCGTAGAACTCGTCGACGACGCGTTCCTTCAGGGGGATGATGGCGTTATCGGTGATGGTGATGTGCTCGGGGCAGACCTTGGTGCAGCACTTGGTGATGTTGCAGTAGCCGATGCCGTACTCGTTCTTGAGCTCGGGGATGCGATCCTCGGTGTCGAGGGGGTGCATCTCGAGGGCGGCGGTGTAGATGAGCAGCCGCGGGCCGATGAACTCCTCGTGCTTGTGGTGGTCGCGGAGGACGTGGCAGACGTCCTGGCAGAGGAAGCACTCGATGCACTTCCTGAACTCCTGGACGCGGTCGACATCGGCCTGGTCCATGCGCCAGGTGCCGTCGGGGGCGTCGGGCTTGCGGGGCTTGAAGGGTTTGATGCGCTTCTTGGCCCGGAAGTTCCAGGAGACGTCGGTGACGAGGTCCTTGATCAGGGGGAAGGTCTGGAGGGGCTCGACGGTGATGGTGGAGCCGGGCTCGAACTCGTCCATGCGCGTCATGCACATGAGGCGTGGCTTGCCGTTGACCTCGGCGGAGCAGGAGCCGCACTTGCCGGCCTTGCAGTTCCAGCGGCAGGCGAGGTCGGGCTGCTGCTCGGCCTGGATCTGGTGGATGACGTCGAGGACGACCATGCCGGTGCTGACGGAGGTCTCGTAGCTCTTGAACTCGCCGGAGGCGGGCTTGCCGTCCCGGGCGCCCTGGCCGCGCCAGACCTTGAAGAGGAACTTGCGGTTCCCGGACTGGAGCGGGGGGGCCTTCAGGGGCTGGGCGGGGAGCTCATCGCCGGTGGCGTCGGGGACCTTGTACCCGGGATCGACGGAGGGGTTTGCCATTACTTGTTCTCCTCGATCACCTGCTGGAGATCGGGGCGGAGGGGGACGACCGGCTGGCGGATGACCTGCATCTGGCCGCCGTCGCCCTTGCGCAGGACGATGTTGAACTTCGAGCACTCGTCGGACTTCTGCGGGTAGTCGTCGCGGAACTGGGCGCCGCGGCTCTCGCGGCGCTCGATGGCGGCGCGGGTGACGGCCTCGGAGACGGTGAGGAGGTTGTCGAGGTCGACGGCGGTGTGCCAGCCCGGGTTGTAGGTGCGGTCGCCGGGGACGCTGACATCGCGGGCTCGAGCCTTGTAGCGCTGGATGTGGTCGAGGGCGCGGGCCATCTCCTCCTCCACGCGCACGATGCCGACCAGGTCCTGCATCGTGTCCTGGAGGTCGTGCTGCACGGCGTAGGCGTTCTCCTTGCCCTGGGGGCGGTCGAGCGGGGCGAGGATGGCGCGGGCCGCGGCGTCGAGGCCGGCCTGGTCGATCTTGACCCCGCCGTTGCCCTTGGCGAAACCGGCCGCGTGCTCGCCGGCGCGCTTGCCGAAGACGAGGAGGTCGGAGAGGGAGTTGCCTCCGAGACGGTTCGCTCCGTGGAGGCCCGCGGCGACCTCGCCGCAGGCGAAGAGGCCGGGCACGGTGGACATCTGGCTGTCGCCGTCGACCTTCACACCGCCCATGACGTAGTGCGTGGTGGGGCCGACCTCCATGGCTTCCTTGGTGATGTCCACGCCCGCGAGGGTGATGAACTGGTGGTACATCGAGGGGAGCTTTTTCTTGATCTGGTCGGCGCCCTTGGCCTCGCCGAGCTTCTCCTTGATCCAGGCGATGTCGAGGAAGACCCCGCCGTGGGGCGAGCCGCGGCCGGCCTTCACCTCGCGGTTGATGCAGCGGGCGACGTGGTCGCGGGTGAGG